>JALZKA010000044.1 GCA_030859475.1 Actinomycetota bacterium | reverse complement strand
GCTTGATCGTCGCCGGCCGCCAGATGGAACCGCGGCTTGCGGCCGCGGTCACCGAGCTGGCAGCTGCCACCGGGTACCCGATCCTCGCCGAGCCCACATCGCAGCTACGTCTGGGCTCTCATGACCGCGCCCGCGTCATCACGGCCTACGACGCAATCGCCAGAGCCCACGCGGCGAGCCTTGACCCTGACCTCGTAATCAGGTTCGGCGACATGCCAACGTCGAAGGCCCTGCGCGAATGGATCGGCGCACTCGATGGCGCTGCCCAGCTCGTGGTCGATCAGGATGCGGCCTGGAACGATCCGACTCGCAAGGCTGGATTGGTAGTTCGAGCGGAGCCAGTCGCGCTGGCTGCCGCCCTCGCTGAGGCCGTCCCTGTTTTGCATGTAAATCAGGGACGGGCGTCATCGGAGTCACAATGGCTCGCCCTCTGGCAACTCGCGGACGAGGCGGCCGGAAGTGCGATTCGCGCTGGCATTCGGGCGGATGGGGCTGTCAGCGAACCCGCGGTCTGGGCATTCCTGGCCGACGTTTTCGCCGATGGCGAGAACGTCTATACGGCCTCGTCGATGCCGATCCGCGACCAGGAGGCCTTCCTTGGCACCGGACCCGCGCAGGTCCGCTTTCTCGCAAACCGGGGAGCCAACGGGATCGATGGCCTGATCTCGAGCGCGGCCGGCGCCGCGGCGGCCACCCGACGGCCGACGTGGGCAATCCTCGGCGACCTCGGCCTCCACCATGACTCCAACGGCCTGGCGGCGCTGCGCTCGGTCGAGGCGCCCGTGCGCATCGTTTGCCTGAACAACGACGGCGGCGGCATTTTCGAGTTCCTGCCACAGGCGGGTCAGGTCAGCCGCGATGAGTTCGAGGCCGCGTTCGGAACCCCGATCGGCGTGAACCCCGAGCGCCTTGCGGCCGATTACGGCATCCCCCATGTTCGAATCGAGTCGCCTGGGGAGCTGGGTGATCTCCCTGACGAGCATGTGCTGGCCGAGGTGGTCGTCGATCGACGCACCAACGTCGAATTGCACGAGCGCCTCTGGGGGCTCACGGAAGAGGCGATCGCGACAGCGCTCGCGACCGTCAGCCCGGGGTGAGCCGATCGGCGATCCAGGCGCCCATGGCGGCCACTGCCAGATCCGCCTCCCGCAGCGTGCCGGCGTGGACCTGGACGACGTGCCAGCAGCGATCCAGCTCCTGATAGGACACCTCCCCCCAGGCGTCTCGGATCCGTGCGGCCAAATCGCGGTTCTCGCTGAGGAAGAGCTCCTCCGCCCCGGTCTGGATCAGGACCGCCGGCAAGCCTGAGAGATCGCCGTGGAGCGGGGACGCCCGGGGGTCGCGGGGTTCAACGGCGCCGGTGTAGCGACTCGAGGCGGCGAGCAGGAAATCGCGGGACAGGACGGCATCGACGCCATCCTGCCGGCGCGTGCTCTCGCCCGAGATCGTCAGATCCACCCAGGGAGAGATCAGTCCCAGGCCAACCGGCAGCTTCTCGTCGGAGTCGCGAAGGGCTCCAGCGAGAGCGAGCGCCAGCCCGCCGCCTGCAGAATCCCCGGCGACCACGACCCGATCGCTCGCGACACCCGCCGCCGGCAATGCGCGAATGCAAGCCAGGGCGTCGTCAATTGCGGCGGGGCAGGGATGCTCCGGGGCCAGGCGGTAGTCCGGGACGATGGCCTCGGTCCCCGCGGCGAGCGCCAGCCGGGCGGCCAGCCCCCGATGGGTGCGCGGGGACCCGGCGGCGTAGCCGCCCCCGTGGAGGTACACGAGGGTGCCGCGGGTGGCGCCCGGATGGACGATCCGCTCGCACGGAACTCCGCCAAGCGACAGCTGAGTCACGGACACGCCCCGAGGGACGGGGCTCAAGGCGGCAAGCTGCTCCAAGGCCTTGCGCTGTCGCTCGATCGGAAGCCGCAAGGCCTGCCGGAGCGTCAGCCGGTCGGCCACGCGCACGAGGCCGAGAGGAAGATGAACCTTCATCGGCGTGGACTATGTCAGGAGGGGCAAGAGCGCACCCAGCTTCAGCTCCGTCTCCGCGAGCTCCGCCTCAGGGTCGGAATCCGCGACGATCCCGGCGCCGGCAAACAGGTGCGCGGTGCGGTCGCGGAGAAGGGCCGAGCGCAAGGCGACGCAAAACTCGCCGTCCTCGATCGCGTCCATCCAGCCGACCGGGCCCGCGTACCATCCGCGGTCCAGATCCTCGAGCTCCGCGATCGCGTTCAAGCCCGGTCCTTCCGGCTCGCCGCCGACCGCAGGCGTGGGGTGAAGCAGACCCGCCATCTCGATCGCTGAACGGGAGTCCGTGAGCTGTGCGTGAATCGGGGTCGCGAGATGCTGGATGTTCGCGACCTTGATCACCACGGGCTCTCCCCCGGTCTCGACCCAGACCGATTTCGGCCGCAGGGCCCGTTCGATCCGGCGGACCACGATCGCGTGCTCTGAGCGATTCTTCAGGGACACGCGCAGCTGCTCAGCGAGGTGAGCGTCAACCGCGGGGTCCGCGCTGCGCCTGGTCGACCCCGCCAAGGCCACCGTCTGGACCCCGGCGCCGCGGCGGCGCACCAACAGCTCCGGGCTGGCTCCCAGGAATGCGGCCTGGGGCGTGCCGACGCAGTAGCTGAAGCACGATGGGAACAATTCACGGAGCGCGCCGAACAGTGCCGCCGGATCGTGGGCCGAGGGCGCCACGGCCCGGACCTCGCGGGCCAGCACCACCTTCTCGAGCGCACCCGCATGAATCCGCTCGACGGCTTCAGCGACCGCTCGCTCATAATGGCTCGGATCGGCCGCGCTCGCGACCCGAACCGGCCCCGCGCGCCCCGGGTCCAGGATCGGAAACGCCGTGTCGCGCAACGACGCGATCCGGGCGCGCAGGTGACGCATTAGCGCGTCACGATCGAGTCCGGGCAGGAGCATCGCGGTGACGGTCAGCAAAGTCCGATCCTCTTGCCGGCAGAGCGAAAGCTCCGGCATAGTCATCAGTGCCGGCGGTAGCGACGACCAATGGGGGGACGAAGCTCCCTCGGGATCGAATGCCAGGCCACCCACCCAGACGGGCCCGGCTCCGGCCGGCATCCCCGGCGGCTCGACGCTCCGGCGGGCCCGCAACGTGCGCGAGCAGTCGGCCGCGAGGTCGCGAAACCGGCCCGCTCCACGCGAGACGACCGATGCCGCCTGCCCGAGGCCGGCCAGCGCGAAGCCCCGATCGGGCTCCTCCCATGCGAACCAATGATCGGAGGCAGCGCGGGCGCCGAAAACCACCCCCGCGGGATCCGCCAGCGGCGATTCGGCCGTGGTGGACACCAGGCGGCGCGAGCGGCCGTCCCAGCCCGTGACGAGCTCTTCGAGATCGGCGAGAAGCGGGAAGGCGCTCGCCATCTCGAGTCCTTTCTTATGCCTCCGGCCGGGACTTCGTGATCGCGACCTCGCCCGTGCGCGCCATCTCGATCAGGCCGTGCGGCCTGACCATGCGCTCGAACGAGTCGATCTTGTCCTGGGAGCCGGTGACCTCGACGGTCAGGGTGCGCCGCGAGACGTCGACGATCTTGGCGTTGAAGATCTCCGCGAACTGCATGATCTCCCCACGGCTCTCGACCGTCGCGTTGATTCGAAACAGGGCCATCTCCCGCGCGATCGCGGCGTCCGGCTCCATATCGCGGATCTTGATCACGTTGACCAGCTTGTGGAGCTGCTTCGTGACCTGGTCGATCGGGTGGACGGCACCGTCCAGGGTCAGCGTGACGCGTGAAACGTCGGGATCCTCGGTTGGGCCGACGGCAAGCGTGTCGATGTTGAAGCCGCGGCGGCTGAACAGGCCGGCGATCCGGGCCAGGACGCCGGGGCGGTTCTCGACCAGCAGGCTGAGGATGTGCTTGCGGCCCGTCAGCACGCTGGCCGCCTCGAGATCCTCGAGCTTGACCAGATCAGGTGTTCCGGGTTCGCCCATGACGAGCCCCTAACCCACCATGTCCCTGGCAGCCGCCCCGGCAGGGATCATCGGATAGCAATTCTCGTTGGCGGTGACGCGCACGTCCAGGAGCACCGGGCCATCCGCGTCGAGCGCGGCCCGCATCGCGTCCCGCAGCTCGCCCTTGTCCTCGCAGCGCATGCCCGTCCAGCCAAAGGCATCCGCCAGCTTCACCCAGTCGGGGCTGGAGCCCATCGCGACCGACTGGTAGCGCTCCTCCCAAAACAGCTCCTGCCACTGGCGGACCATGCCGAAGTGCCCGTTGTTCATCAGGAAGACCTTGACCGGGATGTCGTGGTGGGCGGCCGTGGCCATCTCCTGGCAGTTCATCACCAGGCTCCCGTCGCCGGCAAGGCAGACGACGGTCTCGTCGGGGCAGGCGACCTTGGCCCCGATCGCCGCGGGCAGGCCGAATCCCATCGTCCCCAGGCCACCCGAGTTGAGCCAGCGGCGCGGCTTGGCGAAGTGGTAGTACTGCGCAGCCCACATCTGGTGCTGACCGACATCGGACGTGACGATGGCGTCGCCTCCCGTCGCTTCGTACATCGCCTCGATCATGAATTGCGGCTTGATCTCGGAATCGGAGGAGTCCTCGTAGCGGAGCGGATGCTCCGACTGCCAAGCCCGGATGCGCTTCCACCAATCCTCCAGTCGGTTCGAATCGGCTTTCAAGGCGCTGTACTCGCGGGTCAGCTTCGGCAACACATCGGCAGCGTCGCCCACGATCGGGATGTGGGCGGGAACGTTCTTGCCGATCTCCGCCGGGTCGACGTCGATGTGGACGAACTTGGCGCGCGGTGCGAACTCGGAGAGCTTGCCGGTGATGCGGTCGTCGAAGCGCGCGCCGACGCAAACGATCAGGTCGGCTTCGTCCATCGCGTAGTTGGCGCTTCGCGTGCCGTGCATGCCCAGCATGCCCAGCCAGCGCTCGTGAGGAGCCGGGAAGGCGCCCAGCCCCATCACCGTGAGGGTCACGGGGAACTCGTCGGCGGCGCAGAAGGCGCGAAACTCCTCGGAAGCATTCGCGTTGATGATCCCGCCGCCGCCGTAGATCACCGGTCGGCGGGCGTTGGCGAGCGCCTTCGCCGCGATCCGGATCTGCTTGATGTTCCCCTCGGTCGGCGGCTTATAGCCGGGCAGATCCGGCGTTCCGGCCGCGGGCTCGTACTCGATGTCGGCCCTGGATAGATCCTGGGGGATGTCCACCAGGACCGGGCCGGGCCGGCCGGTCTTGGCGATGTGGAAGGCGCTGTGGATGTATTCGGGGATCTGGCGCGGATCGGTGACCATGAAGGAGTGCTTGACCACCGGCAGGGTGATGCCCGTGACGTCTGCTTCCTGGAAACCGTCGGTGCCGATCAGATCCGTGCGAACCTGGCCGGTGATGAAGACCGTGGGCACTGAGTCCATCATCGCGTCGGCGATGGCCGTGACCAGGTTCGTAGCCCCGGGACCCGAGGTCGCGAGCGCGACGCCGACCTTGCCCGAAGCCTTTGCATAGCCCTCCGCAGCGTGGCCTGCGCCCTGCTCATGGCGCGCCTGGATGTGCTCGAAATCGGCGTCGTAGATGGCGTCGTAGGTGGGCAGGTTGGCGCCGCCGGGGATGCCGAAAACGTGCTGAACCCCCTCAGCCTTCAGTGCCTCACAGAGTGCGTCCGCGGCCCGCATAGGACAGCGGATGGTAGCGGCACGAGTCATGGCCCGGACACGCTCGGGTGGGTGCGCAGCTACCCGTTCAGGGCCGTGCGGTCAACGCCGTGATCAGCAGCTGGAACTGGTCCCTGATCTCGGCCTCGTCGAGAGCGTCGATGCCACGGGTCAGCGCCTGGGCCAAGAGCCCGTCCACGCCAGCGACCAAAAGCGGGGCCGCTGCCCTGGGGTCGGGCGCGCCCGCTACCTCGAGCGCGGCTTCCGCGAGGCCGTTGTAGGTCGCGACCCACTCGGCTACCTGCTCGCGCAGCGCCGGGTTGCGCGCCGCCTCCAGGTAAACCTCGAACTTGGCAACGAGAACGCGCACCTCCTCGTCCGTCTGCGGAGTCAGGGCGCGCGCCAGCTCACGTGCGAACTCCCGGGAGGAGCTGATCGTGTCGCCCAGTTCGGCCGCGCGACCGCGGAGCATCGCCACCTCGTCGGCGACCAAGACGCCCAGCGCATCGGTAAGGAGCTCCTCCTTGGAGCTGAAGTAGTACGTGGTGGCCGCCAGCGGCACGCCCGCTTCGCGCGCGACCGCCCGATGGGTGATCGCCGCCAGACCGTCGCGCGAGAGCAGGCGAACGGTCGCGGCGAGGATTGCCGCACGGCGTTCGGCGCCATGCTCGGAGCGCCCGGGCGAAGTTGCGGTGATCGTGCTCATCGCCGATCGAGTCTAAGCCCCCGCCGGCTCCGCCAACTCGCCTTCGAGCTCCCCGGCCTTCCAGGTCGTGGTCGGCAGGATCGCCGCTTCGATCACGCGATCGGCGTGCTTCTCGATGATCCCCAGCAGGGAGCGCACCAGCTCCTCGCCAAGCAGGTGAGGCTCGAGGCCAAGATCGATGAGCTTGGTGTTCGTGGCGTTGTAGTAGTGCTGCTCCAGCTCGATTCGGGGGTTCGGGTACTTGCGGATCTCGACCTGCCTACCCATCTGCGCCGCGCTCGCGCGGACCAGCTCGGCAAGGTCGGCGACGGAGAACTGCTCGGTGAACTGGTTGAAGACGCGGAAGTCGCCAAGGTCGGCCGGATTCTCCACAGCGAGCTCGACGCACTGAAGGGTGTCGCGGATGTTGAGGAAGCCGCGGGTCTGGCCGCCTTCCCCGTAAATCGTCAGCGGGTGCCCGATCACCGCCTGCACGCAGAACCGGTTGAGCACGGTGCCGAAGTACTGGTCGTAGTCGAAGCGGGTCACCAGGCGCTCGTCGGCGACCGATTCTTCCGTCTCGACCCCGTAGACCACGCCCTGGTTCAAGTCCGTGGCACGCAGGCCCCAGATCCGGCAGGCGAAGTGGATGTTGTGGGAGTCGTGGACTTTGGAGAGGTGATACAGCGACCCCGGCAGCTTCGGGAAAGGCAGGGTGTCCTTGCGGCCCTTGTGCTCGATCTCGATGTAGCCCTCCTCGATGTCGATGTTGGGCGTGCCGTACTCCCCCATCGTGCCGAGCTTCACCAGATGGGCATCCGGGACCCGGTCGCGAATCGCGAACAGCAGGTTGAGGGTGCCGATCACGTTCGAGTACTGGGTCTCGACGGCGGTCGCGCGCGACTTCATCGAGTACGGCGCCGAGGGCTGCTCCGCGTAATGAACGATCGCCTCGGGCTTGGTCTCGGCAACCACCCGGTCGACGAAGGCGGCGTCTTCCATCGCCCCGACGAACGACTGAATCCGCTTGCCCGAGACTTCCCGCCACGCGGCCAGGCGCGTCTCGAGGTCGCTGATGGGGGTCAGCGAGTCGGTCGAGCTCTCCTCGAGCCAGCGGCGGCGGGCAAAGTTGTCGGCGACCGAGACGTCGTGCCCGCGAGCGGAAAAGCGCATCGCGGTGGGCCACCCCAGATACCCATCGCCGCCCAGGATCAGGATCCTCATAGCCGCGAGAGGGTAGACGACCGACCCCCGTAGGCACGACTATCCTGCCCCGGCCTTGGAAATCCCGGCCAGCATCTTCCCGTCCGAGCTCACCGCCCTGCGGGCCGGCGGGCTGGTCCTGGCCGCATTGCTGGCCGGCTTCGCGATCTGGCGCCGCTCGTCCCTGAGAAACGGAGACATCCTGATCCTGTTCGGGCTGGCCTTGGGCCTCGCTCTCGTGGCCGGCACCGAGCTGCTCGACTCCCTGCTTGAAGCCTTCTCGTTCGAACGCGAGAACGGCACCCGGATCGTCGGTGTGGCGATCATCGCAATCGGAGTCTTGTTCCTGCTCACGCTGCGAGCGTTGGCGCAGGGCTCGCGTGTGACCCGAGAGCTCCAGGCGGTGCTCGAGGGACTCGCCTGGGAGCGCTTTCGGCGGGACGGCTACCCCGCCGAGTTCGCCGGGAAGATCGCGATCCTGATTCCTGCCTACAACGAAGCCGCGAACCTGCCCCAGGTCCTGGCCCAGCTGCCCACCGAGGTCTGTGGCAAGGCAACCGCGGTCCTGGTCGTCGACGACGGTTCCCGCGACGGATCCGGGGAGGTTGCGGAGGCGGCCGGGGCGATCGTCGCAAGACACGTGATCAATCGGGGCGGGGGCGCCGCCCTCCGCACCGGCTATCGGCTCCTCTCGGACGCGAAGGCGGAGATCGTGGTCACCATCGACGCCGACGGCCAGCACCTGCCTGAGGAGATGCCCCGCCTGGTCGAGCCGGTGCTTTCAGGCGAGGTCGACATGGCGCATGGCTCCCGGGTGCTCGGCGACGCCGAGCCCAACACACGAGCGCGGGAGCTTGGGATCGTGTTCTTCAACCGGGTTGTCTCCTTCATCACCCGCACCAGGGTCAGCGACTGCTCGAATGGCTACCGGGCCGTGCGCGCGTCCGTCCTGCCGCAGCTGGTACTCCGGCAGGAGCAGTTCCACACATCCGAGCTCATGATCGAGGCGATCAAGCGCGGGGTCCCGGCCAAGGAGGTCCCGGTGACTGTCGTCGCGCGCCTGCACGGGACCTCGAAGAAGCCGGCCGTGGTGCGCTACGGCGCGGGCTTCGCGAACGCGATTATCCGGACCTGGTTGCGCTAGCTCGCGGGCGGATCGGGCGAGTGCGGGGTTGTATTGCCATAGCCCATGCAACTCCGCACTCGGCGGGCTCCTAAGTCACCCGCTGGCGCCCCTCGCGAACGGCAACCGGGTGGCGCACCTCCGCGGGGTCGGGTAAGTAGAGGTCTTCGCCGCAGCCGCGGCAGACCTGGACGTAGATCTTCTGGACGCGGCCACAGTTGGGGCACTTGCGCTCCGGCTCGTCCTTCTCGACGCGGTAGAGGATCACGGCGGCGAGCCCCGCCAGCGGCAGCACCAGGCCGACGAAGAACCAGATGAAGAACGAGCTGCCCTTCGCGCGCCCGATGATCGCGGTCGCCAACGCGAACGAGCCGAAGATGAGGAGCGCGGTCACAGCACGAAGTATGGCCTTCTACAGGAAGCGCTTACGACCTGCCTCCCCGTAACGCGCCCTAACCCGACGGAAGCGGACGCGAAGCGGAGCATTCCGGCGGAGTTGTTCCCTACAGGGGCCGGTGGGTCCCGCCGCGCTCGTACACCTCGTCGGTGAGCGGCCGCGGGTGACCGATCGAGCCGACCTCCGCGACGTCGCGGCCAAACGGCAGGCCGATGGTCCAGTCGGCGACGGCACGGATCTTCCGCGCCAGGCCGGGGACCTGGGCCATGTGGTAGCTCCGCGCCATCCACCAGGCCGGAAAGCCGCTGAAGCGATGGCGGCCGAGCTTGCCCACCGCCTTATAGCGGCCGAGGTTGACGAAAGCCGCCTTGGCGACGTAGTCGAAGCGGCGCGGACCGGTCGCGAGGCCAAGCTCGCAGGCGATGTTGTGCGCGGCCACCGGGCCCTGGCGGACCGCGTGCTGGGCGGTCGGCGGGCACGGTTGCGTGCCGTTCCAGGCGGGATCGGGCACGGCGGCGCAATCGCCGATTGCCCAGACTCCGTCGAGGCCCGGAACCGACAGGTACTCGTCGACCACCACCTTGCCGCGGTCGTCAAGGGGCAGGGCGAGGGCCTTCAGGCTTGGGTGCGGCGCCACGCCGGCCGTCCAAACGATCGTCTGGGTCGGGATCTCCTCGCCGGTCGAAAGGCGAGCGCCATCCGCGCGAGCCTCATCCAGGCGGGTACCCAAGCGGATGTCGATGCCGCGGCCACGCAGCTCCCGGACCGCGTAGTCGGCCAGGCCCTGGTCGACCTCCGGCAGAACCCGGTCGGCGGCCTCGACCAGGATCCAGCGCATTCCGTGAAGACGAGCCTTCGGGTAGCGCTCGATCGCATCGGCGGCGAAGTCCTGAAGCTCGGCCAGTGCCTCCAGCCCGGAGTAGCCGCCGCCAACGAAGATGTAGGTGAGGAGCTCGTCGCGGCGGGCCGGGTCATCGGTCGCGTTGGCTCGCTCGAGCGTCTCGATGACGTGGTTGCGAAGCCAGATCGCGTCGGCCAGGCTCTTGAAGCCGATCGCGTGCCTGTCCAATCCCGGAACCGGCAGCGACCGCGACACTGAGCCGACGGCGACGACGAACTGGTCGTAGCGGATCGTCTCGTCCTCACCCTCGTGGGTCGAAAGCTCGATCGTGCGCGCCTCCGGATCGTGCCCGGAGACCGCCCCCAGCCGCAGGTAGGTGCGGCGCAGGATGTCACGCAACGGGGTCACGACGTGACGCGGCTCCAGCGTGCCCGCCGCGGCCTCGGGCAGAAAGGGCGTGTACAGCATGAAGTTGACGTCGTTGACCAGGATCAGGCGGGCGGACTGCTTCGGCAGCAGCCGCTCCAGCTCACGCGCGGTCGCCGCGCCTGCGAATCCACCACCTGCGATGACGATGTTCCAGGCCATGCCCCGAGTATGGCACACCTTGTAACACGCTGTTACAAAGAACTTACGCCCCCAGCTTCTCCCGGATCAGCCTCGTGACCTCGCTCCCCTCGGCGCGGCCCTCCATCTCCCGCATCACGTAGCCGACGATCGGGCCGATCGCTTGACCGACGCCCGCCGAGACCTTCTGCGCCTCATCTGGCAGCGCCGCCAGGGCCCGGTCGACGACGGCCTCGAGCTCGCCCGCGTCTTCGGAAAGGCCCAAGCCCTCGCGCGCGACGATCTCCGCCGGGTCTCCGCCCTCGGCCGCGAGGTGAACGAGAACCTGTCTGCCAGCCTGGTTCGTGATCTTGCGCGCCTCGACCATGGCGACCAGCGCGGTCAGGGAGCGGGCGCTCACGTCGCGCGCCGTTTTCACGCCCGTGATCCAGTTCGCCAGTGCCCCCGGGCTCGCGTCGCCGATCGCCACCGCCGCCTCGAAGTAGCTACCGAGCTCGTCGTCGTGGGCGAGCTGGCGTGCTTGCGCGTTCGGCAACCCCAGCTGGTCGCGATAGCGCGTCTCGCGGACGGCGGGCAGCTCCGGCAACGCGGCCAGGGCCGCGGCCAGCATCCGCTCGGTCGGCGCCAGCGGGACCAGATCCGGCTCGGGGAAGTAGCGATAGTCGTGGGCCTCCTCCTTCGAGCGCAGCGAGGTCAGCGACCCGGACCGAGGATCGAAGTGCAGGGTCTCCTGGGTCACCGCCTCTCCGCTCTCGAGCAGGCGGAGCTGCCGGCCCAGCTCCGCGTCGATGCCGCGCTCGATGAAACGGAAGCTGTTCATGTTCTTGAGCTCCGTCTTGACCCCCAGCTCGTCCTGCCCGCGAGGGCGGATCGAGACATTGGCGTCGCAGCGCAGGCTGCCCTCTTCCATGTTCACATCCGAGGCACCGGTTGCCTTGATGGTCGAGCGCAGGAGCTGAAGCCACTCACGCACCATGCCGGGGTCGCGCAGGTCGGGCTCGGTGACGATCTCCAGGAGGGGCGTGCCGCCGCGGTTGAAGTCCACCAGTGAGGTACCGGAGCCATGGATCCGCCCCGAATCGCCGACGTGGACCAGCTTCGCAGCGTCTTCCTCCAGGTGCACGCGATGGATGCGTACGTCGCCGAGGCGCCCGTTCGTCCCGAGCGGGATGTCGTATTGGCTGATCTGGTACGCCTTCGGATTGTCGGGATAGAAGTAGTTCTTGCGGTGAAAGATCGACCGCGTCGCGATCTCGCAATCCAGCGCGAGGCCGATCTGGATCCCGTAGCTCACCGCTTGCTCGTTGATCACCGGGAGGCTGCCCGGGTGTGCCAGGCAGACGGGGCAGGTGTGGACGTTGGGTTCGTCTCCGAACGACAGCTCGCAGCCACAGAACATCTTCGTCCGGGTTTGCAACTGGACGTGGATCTCGAGCCCGATCACCGCCTCGTACTTCTCCGGTAAGACGCTCATTCCGGATAACGCCCTTCCAGGGGGGCCAACTTGCTTTCGCGCCTTAAGACGCTCATCCAAATCCAAGGGAGTCGATCTGGTGCTCGTTCATTCCGAAGTGGTGCCCGATCTCGTGGAGGACGGTGCGCTTCACCTCGTCGGCGCTCGGGTTCGCGTCGCGGAAGATGACGACCCGCTTGAGGCCGCCTACCGGATCGTAGATCCCCATCAGGCCGTCGGGATGGGAGTCCTCGACGATGACCGCGACCTCGCCGAGCTCGGCGACGACCCAGTCCGGCAGCGAGTCGAGCGCCTCGCGCACGGCTGCCTCGGTCTCCTCGGTGGTCAGCATCACGGCCTCCACCCCACGAATCCGATCCCCTGCTCGAGCGCGTAGGCCGCGTCGAGAAGGCGCGTCTCCGCGTAGGCCGGTGCAGCGATCTGGAAGCCGACGGGAAGCTCGGCATCGCCGCCGGGTGGAGCCCCCAGCCCGCAGGGAATCGAGATCGCCGGGATGCCCGCAAGCGACATCGGAACGGTGAAGTAATCCGAGAGGTACATCGCCAGCGGATCCTGAGTGCGGGCGCCACGCTCGAACGCGACCGTGGGCGAGGTCGGGGTAACCAGGAAGTCGCAGACCTCGAAGGCGGCCTCGAAATCCTGGGCGATCTTGGTCCTGACCTTCTGGGCCTGACCGTAATAGGCGTCGTAGTAGCCGGACGAGAGGGCGTACGTGCCGAGCATGATCCGGCGCTTGACCTCCGGGCCGAAGCCCTGTGCGCGGGTTCGCTCATACATCCGGGCGAGGTCGCCATCGCCTGACGCGCGCATCCCGTAGCGAACCCCGTCGAAGCGGGCAAGATTGGCCGACGCCTCGGCCGGCGCGATCACGTAGTAGGCGGACAGCCCGTGGTGGGCATTCGGCAGAGCCACGTCGACCAGCTCGCCACCGAGATGCTCGACCGTCGCCAGGGTGGCCTCGAAGGCTCGCGCCACCCCCTCCTCGACCCCCTCCGCGTGCTGCGAGAAGTCCCGAGCGACCCCGAAGCGCAGCCCGGCGAGATCCTCCCGCGACGGTAGCTCCACGCCACCGGCGATACCGACGGAGGTCGAATCGCGGCGATCCCGCCCCTCCAGGGCGCGGATCAGCAGAGCCGAATCGGTGACGTCCCGGGTGAGCGGGCCGCACTGGTCAAGCGACGAGGCGAAGGCGATCATGCCGTAGCGCGACACCGCACCATAGGTGGGCTTCAGACCGACGATCCCGCAGAGCGCCGCAGGCTGGCGGATCGAGCCGCCGGTGTCCGTCCCCAGCGCCAACGGCGCCAGGCCGCCCGCGACCGCTGCCGCCGAGCCGCCGGATGATCCGCCCGGAACCCGCGAGTGGTCCCAGGGGTTGAGGACGTCCCCGTAGGCCGAGTTCTCGTTCGACGAGCCCATCGCGAACTCGTCCATGTTGGTCTTGCCGAGGACGCGCGCGCCCGCCGCCTGGAGCCTGCCCACGGCGGTCGCCGTATACGGGGGCTCATAGCCCTCGAGGATCTTCGACCCGGCCGTGGTCGCGGTCCCCCTCGTGCAGAAAATGTCCTTGACGGCGATCGGCGCGCCGGCCAGGGGGCCAGACGGCGCGCTCGCGTCATGTTCCACGGCGCCGCTCCCAGGCTCGGCCAACCACAGAAACGCGTTCAGCTCCTCGTCTGCTGCCACCCGCGCATAGGCATCGAACCACTCACCCGCCGAAAGCTCGCCGGCTTCAATGCGAGCGAGCGCCTGCGCAGCGGTGAGACCGGCGACCTCGCTCACGCGCCGGGTGACGGGACGCGAAACGCGCCATCGGAGGGATCCGGTGCGGAGGCCAGGGCTTCCTTTAGGGGCAAGCTCGGCTCGGGCTCGTCCGAGCGCAGGACGTTCTCCAACGGCACCACGTGCGAGGTGGGCTCCACCCCCTCGAGGTCGAGTCCGGCGATCGTGTCGACGTGCTCGAGGATCCCCGAGAGCTCGTCCGCCATCCGCTCCACTTCCTCGTCCGTCAGCTCGAGCCGGGCGAGACGGGCAACGTGCAGGACTTGGGCGCGATCGATCACGGGGCGCCCATCCTAGAAGCCGCTGCGCCGCGGACCACGGGCGCCCGCGTTAGGATGCCGGCGAAATGAACTGGTACAACCGTACAGGTTGGCCGCTAGGCGCCGCTCACGAGCGGATCCTTCGCGCATTCGCCGAGGCGATGGCACCGGCGACGTCGGGGTTGCCCGGTGCGACCGGACCGGACGCCGTCGGGGCACAGGCCGCGGACCGGGTCGACGTCATTCCGGCGCTTGCCGAGTACATGACCTTCATGCCCCCGGGCAAGGTCCGGCTCCTGCGGGTCGCGATCGCGGCTTTTGACCGGCTGCCGCTCCCTCGCCGGTTCAGCCGGGCCGACCTGGCCAGCCGCCGCGACTTCCTCGAACGGCTCGATCGCTCGCCCCGCATCGCTCACAGGGAGCTCTTGATGCTGCTCCGGCTCTTGTGCGGCATCGCCTATTGCAACGACAGCCGCGTTCAGCTGGCGGTGGGATCGGAATCACGCTGCGCGGTGGCGGCCGGCGACGGCGTCCCCACCGCAGCGCCGAACCTGGGCGATCTGACGCCCAGAGGGGGCGGCGAGGAATGTGACGTCGCCATCGTGGGCTCGGGCGCGGGCGGTGCCGCGGCCGCGGCCATCCTGGCCGAGGCCGGGGTTGACGTCCTGGTCTTGGAGGCCGGCCCTCATCTGAACTGCCACACCTACCCGGACGAGCCCCTCGCGGCCCTGGGAGCGTTGTACCGCGACGGCGGCCTGACACTCGCCCGGGGCCTTCCGTCGATTCCGACGCCGGTCGGCCGCGCAGTGGGCGGGACCACCGTCGTCAACTCCGGCACTTGCTTTCGCGCGCCGGACCGCATTCTGGAGCGGTGGCGCTCCGAGCACGGAGTCGCCTGGGCCGAGGAGCTCGCGGACGAGTACTCGGAAGCGGAGGAGATGCTCGACGTACGGCCGGTTGATCCGGATCGCATGGGCCGCAACGGCCAGATCCTGCGGGACGGGGCCGAAGCACGAGGCGTCTCCCACCATCCCCTGAGCCGGAACGCCGGGGGCTGCATCAACTGCAGCTCCTGCCCCTACGGGTGCAGGCTCGACCAGAAGCGCGCGATGCACGTCTCCTACCTGCCACGCGCCGTCGCTGCCGGCGCCCGGGTCCGGGCCGGGGTCGAAGCCCGGACGGTGACGTTCGACGACAAGCGCGCAACCGGCTTGGATTGCGTCGCCGGGGTTGCGGATCCCAGGGCGCGCGAGGACACCGGTCGCTCGAAACCGCGCCACGCGCGGCTAACCGCAACCGCCGGGGAACCGAAGCCGTACCGCGTGGTCGCGAAGCGAGCGGTGCTCGTGGCCGGTGGTGCGTTCGGGACGCCCGAGCTGCTTCTGCGGTCAGGGGTCGAGTCGCGGAGCGGCCAGATCGGCGCGAACCTGCGCATCCATCCGGCCTGCTGGGTCGGCGCTCGTTTCGACGAGGAGGTGCGCGGCTGGGACGGCGTGATGCAGAGCTACGCGGTCGACGAGTGGCGCGATCGCGGCATCATGCTTGAGGCAACCTTCACGCCGCTTGCCTTTGGGGGCCATTGGCTTCCCGGGGTCGGTGCCGAGCACCAGGAAAGGCTTGCGGCCTACGACCACATTGCGTCAACCGGCGTGCAGATCGCCGATCGCTCGAAGGGCCGGATCCGGCTGACGCGCTCCGGCTCGCCGCGGATCTCCTACCGGCTGGAACGGGCCGACGTCGATCGGCTCACCTTCGGTATCGCCCGCACTGCCGAGCTCTTCTTCGCGGCTGGGGCGCGCGAGGTGTATCCGCAGATCGCCGGGATGCCCACCCTGGAGCGAAGCCGAATCGATGGCCTCGAAGCGAACCCGCCTTCGCCAGGACGGCTGCGGCTGGAGGCGTTCCACCCCATGGGCACGGCGCGCATGGACGACCACCCCGCTCGCGGCGTCGTCGGAAGCGACGGTTCGGTCC
>JALZKA010000043.1 GCA_030859475.1 Actinomycetota bacterium | reverse complement strand
GACCTACGCCGAGCTGATGCCCTACTTCGAAGATGACGAGCAGACCGAGGCGATCGTGATCTACACGGAGCCCGGTGGCCGCATGGAGGCCGAGCTCGTCGACTGGCGGGAGGCGGCGGGCTCCAGCATGCCGATCGTCGCTTTCATGGCCGGCAAGTTCATGGACGACGAGGAGATGCAGGGAATGAGCTTCGGCCACGCCGGCACGATCGTCGAGGGCAAGGAGGACTCCGCGACCGAGAAGATCGCGCGCCTCGAGATTTCCGGAATTCCGGTGGTCGAGCGGATCGACCACATTCCTGACAAGGTCAAGGAGGCGTTGGGCAAGTGAGCCTCTTCATCCGGGTCGACGTGGACCCGTCTGTCGCCGGCGACACCGAACTCGCGCAAAAACTCGAGGACGCGTGCCCGGTCGACATCTTCGCGGCGTCGGAGTCCGGGGTTGAGGTCGTCGAGGCAAACCAGGACGAATGCGTGCTATGCGGACTGTGCCTGGACGCAGCGCCAGACGGAGCCGTCACCGTGACGAAGCTCTACGACGGCACGACGCTCTAGCCGCCCTCCTCCTCGAGCCGTCGCTGCTCGTCGGCGATGACGATCAGCTCCTCCAGCATAAGTTGGTCCTTAGGCCGATTCGCGGCGCGCTTCATCGCGATCATGTGATCGATCGAGGCGATCTGCGCCTCGATACCATCCACATTTCCCCGTTCCGATCGCTGGCGCAGATCGTCATAGGAGGAGACCCCTGCGGTGTGTCCGAGGATGTCGAATCGTCCGTGGGGAGTGTCGAAGGTGAAGTTGCTGCCGTTCGCCAGCGTCGCTGCATCAACCTGAAACGGAAGATCGGCCGGAGCGTTGGTGAGCTTCACATCGAGATGCTGGAGGACCCTGGCCAGCCGCTCCAAGTTGCCCGGGTCACGCGCGTAGGCGACGTCGAGATCGAATGTGGGCAGCGACGACCCGTGTGCCAGCGCCGCAAGGCCACCAACCACGACGTAATCGACGCCGTGTTCGTTGAGCAGCCTCAGCAACGAATCGGAGTCACTGATTTCTCGATTTCCGCCTTGGCCGGTCACACCGTTTCCTTCCTGTGCAACAGGCCCCGATTACGCACCACGAATGCGGAGAACTCCCGGCCCTTCCGTACACGCTCCTCAACAGGCTTCCTCAGGTTCGTCCGCGCCATCGCGCGGTCAATCCCGAAGTCACGTGGCTCGATCCCCAGCACCAGGTCCTCGCCCATCAGATGCAGCAGCGAACGCAGCGTCGCGACGCTCGGCGACACCTGATCGCGCTCAATCCGGGAGATCGCGGACTGCGTGGTAGAGGCGCGGGCGGCTAGTCGCTTCTGGCTGAGACCGTGCCGCTTGCGCGTGTCACGCAGGAGTTGCCCGGGGGTCTGGTCCATAGCCCTTGAACATAGCGTATTTATGCTTATCTCTTTTTTGCTATGCATCGAGGCGGCCGCCTGTGCCTGTCCTTTGGTTCGGCAGACTGTGCCGATGAACTTCGTCGAGGACGTCCTTGAGCGGTTTCCGTCCGCCCGACCGGCCCTCCTGGCAATCGACGACCAGGGGGAGCGCCGCGTTTGGCACTTCGGTGAGCTGATCGCGATCAGCGCGGGGGTCTCCGGCGCGCTTGCGGCTCGCGGGGTCCGCCGCGGCGACGTGGTCATGACGCTGCTCGGAAACCGGATCGAGTGGGTCTTGACGATGCTCGCTTGCTGGCGGATGGGCGCCGTCGCGCTGCCCTTGAGCACGCAGTTACGAGCGGAGGACATCGCCCACCGTGCTGACGTTTCCGACGCCCGGGTCTGCGTTGCTGAGGATCGGCTCGCCGGCCTCGTTCCGCCCGGCGTGGAAGTCATCGATCTGGACCGGTTCGCTGCGATCCTCGACGAGGACCGCCCGCAGGAGACGCCGGCCGCTGTCGCCACTCTGGATCCGGCCGATCCGGCGCTGATCGTGTTCACTTCCGGCACCACCGGGAAGCCACGGGGCGCGGTGCACGGTGCGGGCTACCTGCTTGGCCAGCGCGCCCAGGCGACGCGCTGGCTCGGCGCGAGGAAGGGCGACCTGGCCTGGTGCACGACTGCAACCGGATGGTCGAAGTCCGCCCGCAACGTGTTTGTCGCGCCATGGCTCTGTGGCGCCGCGGCCATGCTGGTCGACGGCCGCTTCGAGCCGGCCGAGCGCCTCAAGCTGATCGAGCGCGAAGAGGTGAATGTCCTCTGCCAGGCGCCAACCGAGTACCGGCTGCTGGCCAAGCAGGCGAAGTTACGCCCGCTGCCCGCCATGCGCCGCATGGTCTCCGCCGGCGAGGCGCTCAACCCCGAGGTGATCCAGGCGTTTCGCCGGGAGCTCGGCCTTGAGATCAGCGATGGATACGGGCAGACGGAGACCGGGCAGGTCACGGGCAATCTGAT
This sequence comes from Actinomycetota bacterium, assembly GCA_030859475.1. GTDB lineage: Bacteria > Actinomycetota > Thermoleophilia > Solirubrobacterales > 70-9 > JALZKA01. The sequence continues at coordinate 13,562 of JALZKA010000043.1, read as the reverse complement.
CGATGAGCCCGTGCGTGAGGGCTCGATGGGGCGCCCGCTGCCCGGGATCGAGACTCGCGTCGACGCGCCAGCCGGTGAAGCGGGCGAGCTCTTGGTCCGCGCTTCGACGTGTCCGACGTTCTTCACCGGCTATGTCGGGGACGCGGCGGGGAGCGTTTCGTCCTACCTGGTCGACGGGGAGTGGTGGCGGACGGGCGATGTCGTGCGCGCTGACGCCGACGGCTACCTCTTTTACGAGGGCCGAGCCGACGACCTGATCCTGTCGTCGGGCTACCGAATCGGGCCATTCGAGGTCGAGTCAGCGCTGCTGGCGCACCCCGCCGTGGCGGAGGCAGCCGCCGTCTCACACCCGGATCCCGAGCGGGGCGCCGTGGTTCGAGCGGTCGTGGTGCTGCGTGAAGGGAAACCGGGGGAAGCACTGATTCGGGAGCTGCAGGAACACGTGAAGGCAACGACCGCTCCGTACAAGTTTCCGCGAATCGTCGAGTTCGCCGACGCACTGCCGAAGACGGAAAGCGGGAAGATCAAGCGGGCCGAGTTGCGCGGTTTCTGACCTTGCTGGGCTTCCTCAGCTCACGAATTTCGGCGGGACATGCCGCCTTCGCCGGAATTTTCGTCGTCACCGGCCTCGGGTTGCTCTCGATCGGGGCCACCCTGCCGGTGATTCCGCGCTACGTGCAGGGGCCGATCGGCGCCGGCGACGTCAGCGTCGGCGTCGTCACCGGCGCGTTCGCAATCACCGGACTCGCCTGCCGGCCGCTCGCCGGGCATCTGGCCGACCGCCGAGGCCGCCGCCTGATCGTGATCGCCGGCGCCGTCCTCACGGCGATCGCCGGCGCTCTTTACTTCGTGCCGGCCGGAGTCCCGGGCCTGGTCGTCGCACGCCTGTTCCTGGGTGCGGGCGAGGGCATGGTCTACACCGCAGGCGCCGCCTGGGTCGTCGACCTCGCCCCACTGGAGCGGCGAGGCCAGATCATCGGGCTGTACGGGCTGGCAATCTGGGGCGGACTGTCACTGGGACCGCCGATCGGCGAGCTGATCCTGCGAGCGTCCAGCTTCGAGATGGTCTGGGCGTTCGCAACTGCCGCGCCGCTCCTGGGCGCGATCATCGCCATGCGCATCCCCGAGTCGTTTGCGGGCCGCGCGCCGGAGCCGATTTCCCGGTCCAACCTGGTCGCCCGCGAGGCGCTGATGCCCGGGTTGGCCCTGTCGCTGGGAGTCGTGGGGTTCGCGGCATTGGCGGCGTTTTTGGTGCTCCACCTGGACGAGCTGGGGATCGGCCACGGCACTGACGTCTTCACCGCATTCGCGGTTACGGTGGTGCTTGGACGGATCCTGGGCGGCAGGCTTCCCGACCGTTTTGGCCCGGTTCCATGTGTGATCGGCGCCGGGATGATCGAGGCCGCCGGTCTGCTGGCGATCACGGCAGCCGGCTCGCTCGGAGTAGCCATCGTCGGAGCAATGGCGATGGGTGCCGGATTCGCGCTCCTGTTTCCCGCGCTGGCGCTGATCGTCATCGAGCGCACGCCCGAGAACCGGCGTGGCGTGGCGATGGGCACGTTTACCGCCTTCTTTGACCTCGGTGTTGGCATCGGAGCTCCGGCGGCGGGACTGGCCGCGGCGATCGGCGGCTACCCAGCTGCCTTTGGTCTGGCCGCCGCCGCCGCGATCGGGACCATCGCGGTTGGGTTCGTTCTCCGGGGCGTCAGGCCCGGGCCTGCAGCGCCCGCAGCTCCGTGACGTCGTGCGCACAGAACAGGCGGACCTCATCGCCGTGGCGCGCGGCGAGCTCGCGCAGCCGCTCCTGGTTCGATCGTCGCGCCTTGCCGTCGTAATTGACGATCGCTTGAAACAGGCGGAGGCCGGCCGGGCATTTGGGCGGCGTTTCCATCTCGCCGCGGTGGAAGTAGCAGTCGCCGCAGTGAAGGACCCACCCCTCGCCGTCCCGCACCGCTACCGCGGAATGGCCTCGGCTATGGCCCGGCAGTGGGATCAGCAGGATCTCCGGGTCCAGGCCCGCGACCACGCGAACGGCCTCGAATCCCATCCACTCGTCCCCGGCGACATCGTGTGGGTGCCAGTTGGGGCCATGGGCCATCTGGCCGGGGACGTAGCGAGCTTTCTCGCGGAGCGAAGGCTTAAGCGCAGCCTCCATCTCGGGCCGGAACACGTGGACCTCGGCGGCGGGGAAGTCCGAGAGCCCGCCCGCGTGATCAACGTCGAGGTGGGTGGCGGCGACGTGACGGACGTCATCCGGGTCGAGGCCCAGCGCGGTGATCTGCGCACGCGCGGTTTGGGCGACGCTCAGCGCGGGCCGGAAGACAGCGCGAAACGGCTGGCCCAGACGCTTCGGATTCGCGATGTCGTCGCGGCCAAAACCCGTGTCGACCAAGACCAGAGAGTCATCGGCCTCGATCAACAAGACGTGCGCACAAAGCTCGCCCTTCGTCAGGAGGCCGCCTTCCCCCGTGAGCAGCTTCCGCCCGACGGGGCACATCGTGGCGCAGCTCAGGTGATGGATCTTCACTCGGCAACCCTACTCCTGGGCCGTTTCCGCACTATTCCTGCGGCGCGCCTGGCACCTCGGCTCAAAGCAGCCATCCCGGTTGGATACGAACTTGAGTTCGTACACTCAACCTCCGTTAGAACCAACCGAAGGAGACAACTCATGTCGACCCAGACAAAGAGCGATCGCCAGGCTGCCGGCAAGAAGGCCGCCGCCACGCGCGAGCGCAACGAGAAGAAGGAAGCCTCACGTGAGGCCGGTCACCGGGCCGCGGCAACCCGTCTCGGCAACGAGGCCGCGGACAGCTTGAAGCGCGCCCGCAGCGAAGTCGGCGGCGCGGTATCGAGCGTCGGATCCGCTGCCCAGTCAGTTGGAAACGCTGCCTTTCAGGCGGGACGTTCGGTCGCGGCGCGGGTCGGGCTTCGCAAGGGTTAGACCCCCGGCCTGGGACGCGAGCAGAGACGGCACCTAAGCTGCCGTCTCGCCGCGCCCGGGGCCTAGCCGGCCCAGAAGTCGTGCAGAAGCTCGGTGTCCCCCTCGTGCCGCGTGCCGACGACGATGTATTCGAGGCCTTCCGGACCCGCCTCGAAGCGACGTGCCGCGGTCGGCGCGATTCGCACCACGTCCATCGGGCTCAGGTCCAGCTCCTCGTCCTCGATCCGCACCTTGCCGCTGCCGCTCAGTACGACGTGGACCTCCTCGGCCTCCTCGTGCCGATGGCCGAAGCCCTGGCGCTTGCCGGGCTTGAGCCTGTGGTAGGCGCCTCCCGTCTTTTCGAGGCCAAGCTCGTTGTTTAAGAACCGCGCCTCGCCGAGTTCGCTCAAGCCGAAGTCCGCGGCCATGTCGGTGACCTCACTGACGTTCTTTAGGGTGTAGTTGGACATCGTTCCTCCTGATTGGTGCCTTAGAACAGTTTCGGTTGCTGTGAAGCCACAGCTACCCGATCCAAAGTCTCTCCAAGCGGCGCTGCGGGCCGCAGGAAACGCCTAGGTCGCCGCCTGCCTTGGGCCAGCTTCGCCAGACGAGCGCTCTCCGCCTTGGGCAGGTAGGCGCCGCGGCCGTACATCCGCTCGTAGTACTGCACGAGGTCTGGCCGGTACTGGCGGAGCCAATCCATGAACACATCCTTGACCTCGCCGCGCAGGTGCAGGCCGATCCCGCCGACGCTGGTCGCCCCCATCTCGCCCGCCAGCTCGAGGATTTGCTCGACCTGGCCGGGGTCGTCGTTGATGCCGGGCATGAGGGGCGCGATGAGGACGCCAGTCGGAATCCCGGCCCGGTTGAGCTCGCCGACGGCTGCCAACCGTGTCTTCGGATGGGGAGTGTGCGGCTCTGAGGCGCGCCACGCCTTCTCGTCCAGGGTCGGCACCGAGAGGTTGGCGACGAACTCAGTGCGCGCCGCGATCTCCTTGAAAAGCGGCAGGTCGCGCAGGAGGAGCGGGGACTTGGTTAGGACCGAGCACGGGTTTGAAAAGTCCCGCATCGCCTCCCAGACCCCGGGCAGAAGCCGGTACTTCGACTCCACCCATTGATACGGATCCGTGTTGGTCCCGAGCGCTACATGAGCGCCCCTCCACGACGGCTTGCCCAATTCCGCCCTGACGAGCTCCGGGACGTTGACCTTGACGACGATCTCGCGCTCGAAGTCACGGCCGGCGTCGAAGCCGAGGTAAGTATGGGTTGGACGAGCAAAGCAGTAAATGCATGCGTGGGCGCATCCTCGATACGGGTTGATCGTGAAGCGAAACGGCATTCGCAAGCGTTCCGGGACGGCGTTGATCGCCGACCGCGCGTGAACCTCATAGAAACGGGTGTCCAGAGCCTCCGGAGCGTCGAACGTGCGCACCACCGCCGGCTCTCGGAGGCCCGGCAACCGTTGACCCTGATCCTGTTCGGCGGTAAGGTTCTCCCAGCGCACGAACGTATGTTCGCATCACGTCCGGACGGATCCGGACACGAGCCGCTTCGCGGCGTCCGCCGCCTCGGGCGGGAGCCAATGCCCGGCCTCGGTCTCCACGTAATCGGGCGCAAGCCCACCGGCCTCAAGCACGTCGCGCGCGTTTCTAGCGAAGTCCACAGAGATTACCGGGTCGGCGCTGCCGTGGCTGATCAGCGCGGGTAATCCATGCCGTTCGCCCAAGTCGGGCCGCCAGCCGTCGACGGTCGGAATAAAACCGCTCAAAGCGATGAGGCCTGCCGGGAGGGGCCTGCCCTCCCCCAGCGCCACCGCGTACGACATGACCGCGCCCATCGAGAAGCCGCCGATCACAGCTTGATCCCAGCCGAGTCCGTGCTCCTCGAGCAACTCGTCCAGGAAGCTCGTCAGCACCCGGTAGCTGGCATGAAATGTGTCGTGATCCGGGTAGCCAACCCGGGGGACGATGTACCAGTGGCGGCCACCAGGCGGGACGTTCGTGAGCGGCGCGCCCGTTGTGACGCCGAGCAGCCGCCGATCCGGGTCCAGGTAGTCGAGCAGCGGGAACAGGTCGTTCTCGTCCGCCCCACGACCGTGGTTCAGGATCAGCGCGCCCGCCGCCACCCCGTCCGGCTCACGGAGGCGATGGACGAGCCCGCTCACGGGCGGGTCTTCTGCCTGGGATTCGTGATCGGCGTCAAGACCCGCTCGATCTCCTCACGGCGATCCTCCAAGAACGGCGGCAGGATCAGCGACTCGCCCAGGTGGGCCGGATCCTCGTCAACCGAGAAGCCCGGGTCCAGGGTGGCGATCTCGAACAGCACCCCGCTCGGCTCACGGAAGTAGATCGACTCGAACCAGAACCGGTCGATCACAGGCGTCGGACTGGCTCCGCCCTCGAGCGCACGCCGGCGCCAGTCCTGGTGCTCCGCCGTCTCGGACGCCCAGGCAATGTGGTGCACCGTTCCCGCACCCTGAAGCCCGCGCTCGGCCGGGGCCTCGTCGTAGGCCCAGCGGCCGCCGCGCCGTCGGCCGCGGATCTCCCAGCCGTCGCCTTGGGGCTCGAAGCCCAGATGCTCTTCCAAGAGCACACGGCTGCCATCAGGGTCTGCGGCATAGGCGCGGGCGTGGTCGAACCCCTGGATCGCGAACTCGGCGGGCACCTCAGGATGATCGGCAATCAACGGCTGGTCGTCGACCGTTGCGATCACGAGCTCGTGCGCGAGCCCCTCGTCATCGGCGAAGCGCAGGCTGTCCTCGCCGTGGCTCAGGTTCGAAATTTCGGCATCGCCGAGGCGCTGCTCCCAGAAGCCGAGCGCTTCGATCGAGGCCACGCGCCAGCCGATGCGATGGACCATGCCCGCTCCGGCCCGCCCCCCGCTGGTGCCCGGAAACTCGAAGAAGGTCATGTCCGCGCCGGGGGTGCCCTCCTCGTCCGCGTAGAAGAGGTGATAGACGCTGGGCTCATCCTGGTTCACGGTCTTCTTGACCATCCTCAGGCCCAGGGTGCCGGCGTAGAAGTCGACGTTGCGCTGCGCATCGGCCGTGATCGCGGTGATGTGGTGGATTCCGTCGAGCTTCATCGCGCCTCCTCGTAAGTATTTGCGTGTGCAACTTTATCCGAGCCCGTAGCCTCGCAGGCGATGCCGAACCGCCTGGTCAGCCAAACCAGTCCCTACCTCCTCCAGCACAAGGACAACCCGGTGGATTGGCACCCGTGGGACAGCGAGGCACTTGCCCGGGCTCGCGACGAGGACCGGCCGATCCTGCTCTCGATCGGCTACTCCGCCTGCCACTGGTGCCACGTGATGGAACGCGAGTCGTTCGAGGATGAGGCGACGGCCACCTACATGAACGAGCATTTCGTCTGCATCAAGGTCGATCGCGAGGAGCGACCTGATGTCGACGCGATCTACATGGAAGCGGTGCAGTCGATGACCGGTCACGGCGGATGGCCCTTGACCGCCTTCCTCGACGCCGACGCGGTGCCCTTCTATGGCGGCACTTATTTTCCGCCGGAGCCGCGGCAGGGGATGCCCAGCTTCCGGATGGTGATGGAGGCGGTTGCCGAGTCGTGGTCGAGCCAGCGGGAGCGGCTGAGCGAGGCTACGGGCCGGATCCGCCGGCAACTGGGCGCGGCCGCCCGAATCGCGCCATCGGACGAGCCGCTCTCCCCTGAGCTTCTGGCTGGCGCCGACGAGCAACTCCGCGCGCTGGCCGACACCACGAACGGCGGGATCGGTGGAGCCCCGAAGTTCCCGCCCTCGTGTGCGCTCGAGTACCTGCTGGCCCGAGGCGAGCGCGAAGTGGTGAGGCGGACGCTCGACGCGATGATGTGTGGTGGCATTCACGACCAGATCGGCGGCGGTTTCGCGCGCTACGCGGTCGACTCCATCTGGCTCGTCCCGCACTTCGAGAAGATGCTCTACGACAACGCGCTGCTGGCGCGGGCGTACCTGCATGGCTGGCAGGCACACGGCGATGAGCGCTGGCGTGCGGTCACGGTCAGCACGCTGGACTGGATGCTGGCCGAGATGCGCGGTCCAGAGGGCGGCTTCTATGCCGCGCTCGACGCCGACTCGGAGGGCGAGGAGGGCCGCTTCTACGTATGGGAGGAGGCGGAGCTGCGCGACGCGCTGACCTCGGCAGGTCTGGGCGACGACGCTGATGCCCTGCTGCGCTACTGGGGCGTCACCCCCGCGGGCAACTTCGAGAGCCGGAACATCTTGCACCTGCCCGGTGGACCAGGCGGCGAGCCGCCCGCGAGCCTCGATGCAGCCCGAACGGCGATCTATGAGGTCCGCTCCCGGCGAGTGTGGCCCGGCCTCGACGACAAGAGGATCTGCTCCTGGAACGCTCTCGCGATTGCGGCGCTGGCTGACGCCGGGGCCGTCTTGGGCCGCGCGGATTACCTTGACGCCGCCAGAACCTGCGCCGACTTCGTCCTCGAGCGAATGAGGGGCGACGATGGCCGCCTGAAGCGCACCTGGAAGGATGAGCGGGCGCCGATCGACGGCTACCTGGAGGACTACGCGTTCCTAAGTGACGCGCTGCTGGTGCTGTACGAGGCGACGTTCGAGGAGCGGTGGTACGTCTCCGCGCGCGAGCTTGCCAATGAGATGGTCGAGCGATTCGCCGACCCCGAGCTGGGCGGGTTCTTCACGACCGCCGGCGACGCCGAGGCGCTGATCGCCCGTCGCAAGGACCTCGACGACCACCCGATCCCGTCAGGCAACTCGATGGCGGCGCACGCGCTCTTGCGCTTGGGGGCGCTCAGCGGCGAGGGCCAGTGGGAGGAGCACGCGGTGGGCGTCTTCCGCCTGTTCGCCCGGGTCGCGAAAAACCACCCGCACGCCGTCGGACACCTCTTACGGGCGCTTGACTTCTACCTCTCCCCCACGCGCGAGCTGGCGCTGGTGGCGCCGTCGGAGCTGGCCGAGCTGACCGAGCTCGCGAGCGTGGCGCGCGGCCGGCTTCAGCCCCACTTGGTAGTCGCGGGTGGCGTCGAGGGCTCAACCGAGCCGTCGCTGCTGGCCGAGCGAAAGGCGGTGACCGGCCGTCCCGCCGCCTACGTCTGCGAGCGCTTCGCCTGCCAGGCGCCAGTCACCGAACCGGCCGAACTGGCAGCCGCGCTGGGCTGACAACCGGGGCGAACTCCGGCGCGTGAACCCTTACAGCGCGGAACCGTCCTAGAAGACCTCCGGCACGAATGTCTGGTCGGACATCGGCGGTCGCACGTATCCCTGATCGGGGCCCCGAGGCGGGAGCTTGATCGGCTTCGGAGTGAGGTCCTCATAGGGGATCATCGATAGAAGGTGCGTGATGCAGTTGAGCCGCGCACGCTTCTTGTCGTCGGCTTGGACGACGTACCACGGGGCCTGCTTGATGTCGGTGTGGGCGAACATCTGGTCCTTGGCCCGCGAAAACTCGACCCACTGCTCTCGCGCCTTAAGGTCCATCGGGCTCAGCTTCCAGCGCCTCATCGGGTCCTTGACCCGGCTCTTGAAGCGCCGTTCCTGCTCTTCGTCGGAGACGCTGAACCAGTACTTGATCAGAATCGTTCCCGAGCGGACCAGCATCCGCTCGAAATCCGGGCATGAGCGCATGAACTCCTGGTACTCCTCGTCGGTGCAAAAGCCCATCACGCGCTCGACGCCGGCGCGGTTGTACCAGGAGCGGTCGAAGAGGACGACCTCACCCGCGGCCGGAAGCTGCTTTACGTAGCGCTGGAAGTACCACTCCGTCTTCTCGCGCTCGGTCGGAGTGCCGAGGGCGACCACCCGGACGATCCGGGGGTTGGTGCGCTCGGCGATCCGCTTGATCACCCCGCCCTTGCCCGCGGCGTCGCGTCCCTCGAAGACCACGACCACCTTGAGCCCGTTCGCCTTGACCCACTCCTGCATGAGGACAAGCTCGCGCTGAAGGCGCTCGATCTCACGGTTGAAGACCTTCCCCGGCAGCTTCTTTCGCTTGGGCGCCGATTCCTCGGTTGCGACGTCCGCGCCGGCGCCGTTTGCCTTCGAGGACTTCGCTTCAGTGGTGGCCATGATCCTCTCCTTTTGAAGTACCTCCGGCCTACCTTAGCCGCCGGTGGGCACCCGCGCGGGATCTCAGCTAGGTTCCCGCAACGTGAGTCCCGCCAAGACGAAGAGCGCCAAGCAAGTTGCCACCGCCTACTTCGACGCGATCGGCAATCGCGACCTGGACGGGATGGAGGCGTGCTGGAAGCCGGACGGGCTCGGGCGGATCCACGGAATGATCGAGCTGCGGATGCCCAAGACCTACCGGCCCTGGTTCGGGAACCTGTTTCGTGCGTTTCCCGACTTCGAGATGTCGGTCATCGATCTGGTCGCCTACGGCGACAAGGCGGCCGTGCGCTGGGGAGCCACCGGCACTTTCACCGGCCCGGCCAAGTTCGAGGGCCTCTCACCGACCGGCCGGAGGATCGCGATGGAAGGGCTTGACCTGCTGACGATCGAGGATGGGCTGATCACCGAGAACTACGCCTACACGAACGCCGCCGAACTGGCGCGTCAGCTCGGCGCGATGCCCGCCGCGGGCTCCGTGGGGGAACGCGCGACGCTGGCTGCGGTGAACGCCCGCACGGCGGCCAAACAGAAGGTCAAGGACCTGCGCGACCGCTGAGGACCTCAAACCGCGTAGGGCCGCGTGCCTTCGAGGACGACGCGTCCACCGACCTCGGCCCGGCCATCCGGAAGCGGTCGGGCGTAAAGCTCGGAGCCGGTGCCCTGCCGGATCGTCACCGGCCGCTCAATGAGGGCAGCGAGGGCCAAGGCCGCCGCGCCCGTCGCCTCGTCCTCCCCGATCCCCGCCTCAGCAACGAACGAACGCGCCCGGATCAAGCCCGCGGAGTCGTCCTGCCAGGCCCACGCATACTTGAAGGCGCCCCGCGCCGGCAGCGAGTCGACCTCGGCGGGCGACCCGTACTGGACGTAGTCGAACCGGGGCGCCCACTCTGGCCGAGCTGAGATCCAGGTCAGATCGTCCTCGACCCGGACCCCGACGGCACCCGCGGGCGGGTGCAGCACCACCACCGCTTGACGCTCCCGGGCCAGCAGCCATGCCGTACCCACGCTGGGGTGCCCCGCGAACTGAAACTCAAGCTCGGGGGCGAAGATCCGCATCGCGCCCGTTTCGGGATCGTCGACGAAGACCGTCTCCGAGAATCCGAGGTCGCGTGCGATCGCCTGGCGCCGCTCGGCGGGCACCTCGGCGCCGTCGAGAAAGACGCCGAGCGGGTTGCCGTGCCTCCCCTCCGCGTCGCAGAACACCCGCAGGATGTGGAGAGTCGCCATGCCCGATGATCGCATGGGGGGCGCCACGGGGCGGCGCGGGGTTGGTGCTCACGTACCCCACCGAGGAGAGCGAGTGATGACCGAGCGATTCAGACGAGGCGAGCGCGTCGAGTGGAACTTCCGCGGCCGGACGGTCGCGGGGCGGGTGAGGCGCAGGCTCACGACCCGCACCGAGGTCGGGGGCCAGGTCGTGGCGGCGTCCAAGGACGATCCGCGCTACGTCGTCCGCAGCGAAAAGTCGGGCAAGGAGACGGCGCGGCGCCCCGAGTCCCTCCGCCGGCGCCGCGCCTAGGTTCAAGACCGGCGTGCGCAGGGATTAGGCTCTAACGATCTGCGGGCAGCAGCTTGAACGTCCCGCCCTGAAGCGGCGTCATCGCCCGGAAATCACGCTCGTCGAAGCTGATCAGGCGCCGACACTCGAAGCGCTTCGCCAGAACGACGATCGAGAGGTCCGTCAGGCCCGGGCCGAGGTCCGCGTAGCGGCGATCGAGTACCAAGACGTCTTGGTACTCCTCGGGATCAAGACAGGCGACAAGAAATCGGCGCCGGGCCAGATCGCCAAGGAACGCAGCGCTGGAGCGTTGTCCGATCCGGGTACGGAGTAGGTAGTCGATCTCAGCCGAAACCTGCGCCGGCAGGATCAACTCGCCCTCCTCCTCCCGCAGCACGCGCTGAACCGATTCCCGGTTCGGGTCGCGTACGTCGGCGGCGGCAACGATGGGCGCAGCGTCGACGATCGCCGTCAATCGTTCCCGAACCCTGCGAGCAGATCATCCTCGGGAATCTCAGCGACGGAGGTCCCGTCCCCGCTGCCACTGTCGAAGAGCAGGAACTCGCGATCCGCTCCCTGTCCGACAACCGGCTCATAGGCCGTGATGGCATCGCGGAGGATCTCAGACTGCGAGCACCCCTCGCGCTGGGCAAGCTCAGCGAGTCTTCTCGATTCCGCTTCGCTGAGGTAGACACTGGTTTTCCTCATCGCATGTAGGGTAGCGTGTAGGGTACCCGCGCCTGTCGCGAACCGCCTTGGTCTGCCGACTCAGAGCACCGGCAAGAAGCGCTTGGTCTCCCAGGGCGTCACCTGGACGCGGTACTCCTCCCACTCCTCCCGCTTGATCTCGATGAAGCGCTTGAACGTGTGCTCCCCCAGCGTCCGGAGGACCAACTCCGAATCGGCGGCCAGCTCGATCGCCTCGCCCAGGTTCTCCGGCAGCTGCTCGATGCCTCGCTGCGCCCGCTCCTCGGGGGTCAGGTGATAGAGGTTCTGCTCCATCGGCTCCGGGAGCTCGTAGCCCTTCTCGATGCCCTCGAGCCCGGCTTGGAGCATGCCCGCGAAGCATAGGTACGGGTTGCAGGCCGGGTCGGGACAGCGCAGCTCTGCCCGGGTGGCGCCCTCCTTGCCGGGGTGATACAGCGGCACCCGGATCAGCGCCGAGCGGTTGCGCCGCGACCACGCCAGGTAGACGGGGGCCTCGTAGCCCGGGACCAGGCGCTTGTATGAGTTGACCCACTGGGCGAACAGGGACGAGATCTCGCGCGCGTGACGGAGCTGCCCGGCGATGAACGCCTTCGCAGTGTCGGACAGGAAGAACTGATCGTCCGGATCGAAGAACGCGTTTCGCCCGTCCTTCGCCAGGGACTGATGGACGTGCATGCCGGACCCGTTCTCGCCGAAGAGCGGCTTCGGCATGAACGTCGCGTGCATGCCGTGGAGCATCGCGTACTCCTTGACCACGATTCGGTAGGTCATGCAGTCGTCGGCCATCGCGAGGGCGTCCTTGTAGCGCATGTCGACCTCATGCTGTGACGGGCCGACCTCATGGTGGGCGTACTCGACATGGATGCCCAGGTGCTCGAGCGCCAGGATCGTCTCGCGGCGGACGTCGGAGCCGGCGTCCAGGGTCGTCAGGTCGAAATAGCCGCCCTGGTCGAGGACCTCGGGAACGCCCCGGTCGGGGTTCGCGTCCTTGAAGTAGAAGAACTCCAGCTCGGGGCCGATGTTGTAGGAGTCGAAGCCCATCGTCTCCGCCCGCTCAAGCGCCCGGCGCATGATCCAGCGCGGGTCGCCCTCGTAAGGTTCGCCACCCGGCACCTGGACGTCGCAGAACATCCGGGCGGTTGCCTTCTCCGCCGGGCGCCACGGCAGGATGTCGAACGTGGCGGGGTCGGGCATCGCGATCATGTCCGACTCCTCGATCGGGTTGAAGCCCGTGATCGACGAGCCGTCGAAGCCCATCCCGCCCTCGAAGGCGTCCTCCAGCTCGGAGGCGTTGATCGAAAAGCTCTTCAGCTGACCGAGCACGTCGGTGAACCAGAGCCTGATGAAGCGGACATCTTCCTCGGCGACGATCCGCTGCACGTCCTCAGCGCTCTGCGCGCGCTTTGCCGGCTCTTCGCTCATCAGGCTCCTTGATCGGTCGGGTGGCGGTCGGTGTGCACCACCGGAACCATAAACCGCGAGCGATTGGCCCCGGTGTACGGCGTTCGGAGTCCGGCTTGGCCCGATGGTCGATAACTGGCATTGGAGGCCGATCTGCGCTATAACTTACTTTCGGTAAGTAACAAGCTAAATGTAAAGTAATGGACCGCTAAGCGGAGGGTAAAGCGGATCTGCGCCGCACCCGGAGGTGTGAATCCCGATGACGATCAAGTCCGACTACAGCCGCTTCGACATCCACGACGTGCTGACCGCTCCCGCGGGCAGCGTGCGCTTTCTCGAGGGCGTGGCGCGGGCCGGCGAGGTGACCAAGTTCGTCGGCGTCCTGGCCGGCGCGCCGGCCGCCCTGAAGGCATACGCGCGAATGCGCCACGAGCTCCGCGGCGGCGCCCTGCCCACCGCCACGCGCGAGCGGATCGCGCTCGCGGTCGCGGAGCGCCGCGGCGACCCGTACTCGATCGCCCAGCATGCCCGCACCGCCCGGGAAGCCGGGCTGGGACTGGATGAGGTTTCGCGGGCCCGATCGTTCACCTCCAGCGAGCCCAAGGACGCCGCTTTGCTGGCGTTCCTCGAAGCCCTGCTCGCCACAGACGGGCGGCCGTCCGCTCACCTGGGCGAGGAGGCGCGGGAAGCGGGCTGGTCGGACGAGGAGATCTTGGAAGCCGTGGCGTTCGCTGCGCTCAACGAGTTCCAGAGCCTGATCGCCAACGCTGCGGCGCTACCGCAGGACCGCACGGATCCAGCGGTCTTGCCGCGCGCCGCCTAGGTGTAATCCCTGAGCCCGTTGTTTCATCCGGGCCTCCTTGAAGGCTGGGGGTGTCTACCCACCCAGCATCAAGGAGGTAATCCGGATGAAGCTCCACGCTAACGCGGCGCTCAGCCTGAAAA
>JALZKA010000042.1 GCA_030859475.1 Actinomycetota bacterium | reverse complement strand
GCTCACAAGCGTCTCGAGGAACTCGTCGGCCCGGAAGCGCCTGCGAGTTACGACGCGGGAGCCGAGGCCGACGGCGAGCGAGAGCGTCGCGAATCCCAGCGCGTGAAAGAACGGCGGCGCGACGTACATGACTTGATTCGTCCGAAAGGGGACACGGTCGAACAGGGCGCCGAGCGTGACCAGGGTTCCGACCTCCTGCCGGGGCGCACCCTTCGGCGTCCCCGTGGTGCCGCTGGTCAGCATCACCATCGTCGGCTTCTCCGATGGGACGGGCACCGGTCCGCCGTCGAAGCGCGCGATCAAGCTCTCAATGGTCGCCTGCGCCGAGCCCGGGGAGCCGTCGTCGGTCCAGGCGCGGTAATGGTGATCCGCCCAGGCGGGCGCCCGGTTGTCGTACTCCTCGTCGAAGACGAGTGCCTTGACTCCCTCGCGGTTGCAGACATCCTCGATCTGTGGGCCCGCGAACTCGGTGTTCATGTAGACCGCCCGCATCCCTGCCTTCGCCGCGGCGTAGGTCGCGTCGGCGAACCCCCGGTGGTTGCGGCACAGGATCGCGATGCCGTCCCCAGGCTTGAGCCCGTCTGCCTGAAACGCCCTGGCCAATGCGTTCGAGCGCCGGTCCAGGTCGACGTAGGTGAGCGTGCCGAGCTCGTCGGTCAGCGCCGGCCGGGTTCCCCAGCGAATCGCCGAGCCGGAGCAGGCGCCGGCGACCGGCCCCCGGCGCGCGGCCTCAACCGCGGCCCGGGCAAGATGATCGGGTCTACCCGGGCCCAGCAGCCCGGTTCGCGCGACGGCGGCGGTCGCCTGCGCGGTCGTGGCTGCGGAGTTGACCAGGCCGCGGAGCATCGGAGCCAGCCTACCCGCGTCAGGCGGGCGCTCTCGCCCCGAGGGCATCGGCGACGGAGTCGATCGACCACGACCCGTCGGTCTTGAACTGCTTGCCCACGCGCCAGTTCTCGCACTCGGCAATCAGCCCGCCCTGGACGGCAAAGAGCTTGCCGGTGATCGCGCAATCGGCGCTCGCCAGATACGCGACGAGGGGCGAGACGTGAGCCGGGTCGAACGCGTCGAACGCGCCCGGCTCTTCGGGCGCCTTCATCATTTCGCCGATCATCGGGACGTCCTCCGTCAACCGGGTTCTGGCGGCGGGGGCGATCGCGTTGACGCGTACCCCGTAGCGGCCCAGCTCTTGCGCGGCCACCAGCGACATTGCCGCGATACCTGCCTTGGCTGCGCCGTAGTTGACCTGACCGGGATTGGGCAGGTAGGTGCCCGACGCCGACGCGGTGTTGATGATCGACGCCTTGACTTCCTCGCCGGCCTTCGAGCGCAGCTTGAAGTGCTCGGCTGCGTGGCGCATGCCGAGGAAGTGGCCTTTCAGGTGAACCTGGAGCACGGCGTCCCACTCGGCTTCCGACATTGCTGCGAGGAAGGCGTCGCGCAGAATTCCCGCGTTGTTGACCAGCACGTCGAGCCGGTCGAACGAATCGACCGCGGCGCCGACGAGCGATGACGCGCCGTGCCAGGTCGAGATGTCATCCGTGTGGGCAACGGCCTCGCCGCCCGCGGCCGTGATTTCGTCGACCACCGCCTGTGCCGCTGACGCGTCTGACCCCGACCCGTCCCCGGCGCTCCCCAAGTCGTTGACAACCACCTTTGCGCCCTCGCTTGCGAACAGCAGCGCGTGCTCGCGGCCGATGCCGCGCCCGGCGCCGGTGATTGCCGCGACGCGGCCTTCGAGTGAACCCATGATCGCTCCTTGTCGCTCGTCCAGGACCTTGCGCGGCCAGAGACTAACAAACCGTCTGGCTTGTATGTATCTCCCTCCCCCGTTGCGGTCGGGGTTGAGCCCGAATAGAGGGATTAACCCCGACCAGGGGCCGGGATGGGTCAGCCGAAGGCGCCCGCCTCGCGCAGGCGTGCGATCTCGCTTTCCTCGATGCCCCAGGCCGCGAGCGCCACATCCGTGTCCGCGCCCGGCTCCGACGGGGCGCTGCGGATCTTCGGTGCAGTGCGGCTGAAGCGGGGAGCGGGAGCGGGCTGGATGGCACCCCCGACCTCTACGAACGCCCCGCGCGCCACGTTGTGCGGGTGCGAGGGCGCCTCGGCCGGGCCCAAGACCGGCGTCGCGCATGCCTCGGCCGGCTCCAGGATCGCCGTCCACTCGTCCCTGGTCTTGGTCTTGAAGATCGTCGCGAAGCGCTCCTTCAACTCGGGCCACCGCGTCTGATCCATCTGCGGAAACTGGGCCGGATCGAGCTCCAGCAACTCGAGCAGGGCGGAGTAGAACTGCGGCTCGATCGCGCCGACGGCGATGTGGCCCCCATCCGACGTTTCGTAGACCTCGTAGAAGTGGGCACCGGAGTCGAGCAGGTTCGTGCCGGCCTCGTCGCCCCAGATCCCGAGGCCGCGCAAGGCATGGATCAGGGTGGTCAGGACGGCGGTGCCCTCCACCATTGCGGCGTCGACGACCTGCCCGGTCCCCGATGTCCGGGCCTCGATCACGCCGCAGGCGACCCCGAATGCCAAGAGCATGCCCCCGCCGCCGAAGTCGCCGACCAGGTTCATCGGGAACAGCGGCCGCTCACCCTGGCGCGCGATCGCCCCGAGCGCGCCGCCGAGGGAGATGTAGTTGATGTCGTGGCCCGCGACGCCCGCCATCGGCCCGTCCTGCCCGTAGCCCGTCATCCGGCCGTAAACGAGCCGGGGATTTTGCCCCAGAATCTCGTCCGGGCCTAGGCCGAGCCGCTCCATGACACCCGGCCGAAAGCCCTCGATCAGGGCGTCGGCCGTCCCCGCCAGGCGCAGCACGAGGTCGCGCCCCTCGGGATGCTTCAGGTCGCATGCGACCGACGGCCGGCCACGATGCATGTAGTTCCACGAGCCGGCTCCAAGCGCCGCGCCGCCCTCCGCCCGCTCCAGCCGCACGACGTCCGCTCCCATGTCGGACAGCATCATTGCGGCGAACGGCCCGGGCCCGATGCTCGCGATCTCGACGACCTTGATCCCGGAGAGGGGTCCCATGGGGGGAGCCTACCGAATCCACAAACCGTCAGGTCTGTATGTTTAACTGTCTCCACGCCGCCGAGTGTCGAGAAACGACCCCCGATGGGGCGTTTGTCAGCACTCGGCGCGGAGGAGCCCACGAAGCCGACGAAAGGACCCATGGCGATCGCCCCACCTGAGCCCGCGAAGCGCACGATCTTCGAGCCCGAGCACGATGACTACCGCGAGAGCTTCAGGAAGTTCCTCGCTGCCGAAGTCCTGCCCCATTACGACGAGTGGGAGAAGGCCCAGCTCGTGTCGCGCGACCTCTTTACGAAGGCGGCCGACTACGGCTTCCTGGCGATGGAGGTGCCGGAGGAGTACGGCGGCTCGGGCGTGGACGACTGGCGCTTCAACGTCGTCCTGGGCGAGGAGGCGACGCGTTCGGGCGCCGGTGACGCGTTCGGCGGCCCGCTCCTGCACACCGACATCTGCGTGCCGTACCTGATGGCGTCGTGCACCGACGAGCAGAAGGAGCGCTGGCTTCCGGGCGTCGCGTCGGGAGAGCGCATCCTCGCGATCGCGATGACCGAGCCCGGCACCGGATCCGACCTCGCGGCGATCCAGACGCGCGCCAAGCCCGACGGCGACGGGTGGGTTGTCAACGGGGCCAAGACCTTCATTACCAACGGGATCAACGCCGACATGGTGATCACGGCCGTGCGTAGCTCGGACGATCCGCACGGTGGCCTCTCGATGTTCGTGATCGAGCGCGAGATGGACGGTTTCGAACGTGGCAAGCAAATCGAGAAGCTCGGCCAGCACGCTTCCGACACCGCGGAGCTGTTCTTCAACGACGTCCACGTCCCCGCTGAGAACATGCTGGGCGAGGAGGGGTCCGGGTTCATGCAACTCGTCAGCCGCCTGGTCCCGGAGCGGCTGACGCTGGCGGTCGGATCGCTCGCGGGGGCGGAGCTGGCCTTCGAGATGACGCTCGCCTACATCAAGGAGCGCAAGGCGTTCGGGCGGCCGATCGGCTCGTTTCAGCACTCCCGCTTCGTGATGGCGGAGCTGAAGACGGAGCTTGAGATCACTCGTGCGTTCATCGACCGCACGATCGAGCGCTATTGCGCGGGCCAGGCCACGGTCGAGGAGGCGGCGATGGCGAAATGGTGGACCACCGAGCTCCTCGGCAAGGTCACCGACGCCGGCGTCCAGCTCCATGGCGGCTATGGCTACACGACCGAGTACCCGATCGGGAAGGCCTGGGTCGATGCCCGGATCACCCGGATCTACGCGGGCACCAACGAGATCATGAAAGAGCTGATCGGCCGGACAATGGGCCTCTAGACGGGCCCCACAGCAAGGAGACACCGAACATGGCAACAATCACGAAAGCAGCGGAATTGGAAGCCTCGCCCGAGCAGGTTTGGGCCAAGCTCACCGACCTGGACTCCTACGGGGACTGGCTCTCGATCCACACCGGCTTCCCGGACGGGACGCCCCGGGATCTGAGCGAGGGCTCCACCTTTCGTCAGGGGATTCAGATCATGGGCATGCCCGGCGAGGCGAACTGGACGGTCAAGGAGATCGAGCCGGCCAGCTCCTTGGTGCTCGAGGGCCTGGGGCCGATGGGCGTGACCCTGCGAAACGCCTACAGGCTGGAGCCGCTCGGCGAGGGGACCAGGATCACCTGTGAGGCCGAGATCGGCGGCGCCGCGATCGCCGCCATGGAAGGCCCGCTCTCGACCGCATCCGAGCAGGCGCTGACCCAATCGCTCGAGAAGTTCGAGCAGCAGCTCTAGCCGGCAGCCGGCAGCGAATCGCCCATTCGGCTATTCCGCCGCGTAGGCGGTCCGCTTCGCGCCCGACCCGCCGGCACGGATCTGCTCGTCGATCGCGTGGCAGAGGTCGGCGGCCAGAGCGTCGATGTCGCTGATCACGTCCCGGTCGCCGGCTAAGCCGAAGAAGACTCCGCCGTTATAGGAGAGGACGCCGATCGAGAGTGCGTGGCCCTGGGGCGAAAGCGGCACGAACGGGTAGATCGCCTCGATCTGGCGCCCCATCAAATAGAACGGCACCGGCGGGCCCGGCACGTTTGAGATCACCAGGTTCCAATTGAGCGGGCGCGATATGGCTCCGGCCAGGACCCTGTTGATCGTGGGCGGCGTCCAGCCGGTCGCCTCGATGACCAGCGACGCCGCCGCGGCCTGCTTCGATGCCTTGAGCCGGGTCGTCGTGGCATGGATGGCCGCCAGGCGCCTGACGGGCTCTCGCTCGCGAATCGGCAGGGGGACCATCAGCGTCGCCATCCGGTTCCCCAGATCGCCTGCCTCCTCCTCGCGGCGAATCGACATCGGCACCAGCGCGACGATGTGCTCCGGCAGGCGCTGGCTGTGACGGACGAAGTAGCGACGCAAGCCGCCGGCGGCGCCCGCGAGGATCAGGTCGTTGACGGTTGCGCCGTCCGTGCCGCGCGCTTCCTTCAGCAGGTCGAGCCTGGTCTGGACGTAGGCGATCCGCCGGTCGCGGCCGATGTCCTGGTTCAAGAAGGTCTGCGGCGCGCTGGGGCCGCCGGCGGCGAGCCCGGCGAACGCCTCCGCCGTCGAGATCACGTTGCGGGCGGTCGACCGGGGCATCGTGACCGCGCTGCGCGCCGCCTTGCGCGCGGTGCGAAGCGGCCTGGCGATGCGCTCGGAGGCACCCCGGACGAGGAGCAGTCCGGCACTCGGCTGGTCGGGCTCCCAGTCGGCGTCCGGCACCGTGACCTCCGACCCGTCCTTGGACGGGTCCAAGATGATCGTCCCTACATCGACGGCGGACACCCCGTCCACCAACGCGTGGTGGGTCTTGTTGAGGTAGGCGTGGCGCTTGCCCTCAAGCCCCTCGATCAGGTAGAGCTGCCACAGCGGCCGGTCGAAGTCGAGCGGCTGCGAGAGCAGCCGGCCGGCGAGCTCGCGGAGCTGGGCTATCGTGCCCGGCTTCGGCAGCGCCGCGTGGCGCACGTGCCAGTTGATGTCGAAGCGCGGGTCGTCGGCCCAGACCGGGTTGTCCAGGCCGAGCGGGGTGCGGGTGACCCGCTGGCGAAAGCGCGGCACGAGGTTGAGCCGCTTTCTCACATGGGCGACCAGGTCGTCATATGCGGGCGGCTTGCCGGCGACGATCAGCGTGGCGCCGACGTGGACGTGGATCGGCCCCCGCTCCGCGAGAAGCGACGACATGTCGGAGGGCGACAGGCGATCGGGCGACGCCCGGGCTGGCTTCTGCTCCGCCATCACGACGAATCTATCCGTCTCGCCGCGCTCCGTCTGATTCGATTGCGCCGATGAGCTCCCCGCAGCGAAAGCCGAAGGAGATGGCCCGGGGGGAGCGTGTGCTGCCCGGGGTCTGGCGCCTGCGCCTGCCGCTTCCCTGGCCGGGAGTGCCGCACGGCAACGCCTGGGCGGTGGCATCGGCCGACGGGATCGTCCTCTTCGACACCGGTTACGCCGACGAGGACGGCACCAGGCAGCTGGAGAACGCGCTGGCGCAGGTCGGGTTCGGCCTCGCGGACGTCGCGCTGCTGGTCTGCACCCACGCCCACACCGACCACTATGGCCTGGCCGGGCCGATCGTCGACGCGGCGGGGTGCGAGCTCTGGATGCACCCGGCCTGGGGGCACGTTCGCCGGATGGTCGAGGATCCGGAGGGGGCCTTCGACCATCGCATCGAGATCGCCCGCCAAGGCGGCGTGCCGCAAGCCGGACTCGACATGTACGAGAAGCGCCGCGGCGCCAACACGGGAATCGTCCGCTTGGTCGAGCCGGCCCGTGATCTCCTACCGGGAGTCGAGGTGGAAACGGAGCTCGGCCGCTGGCAGGTGCACGAGACGCCGGGCCACGCGCCCTCCCACGTCGTGCTGCATCAGCCCGAGCGCGGCCTCTTGATCTCCGGCGATCACCTGCTCGGCAAGATCAGCCTGTTCTTCGACCATGGCCACACTCCCGATCCGGTGGCGGAGTTCCTCGGCGGTCTCGACACCGTCGCCGGGCTCGACACGAAGCTCTGCCTGCCGGGCCACGGGCGGCCGTTTCGCCAGATCCCCGGCAAGGTGCGCGCGACCCGTGCCGAGGTGGAGGAGCAGCGCGAGCGCGTGCTGGCCTCAGTGATGGACGGGCCGAAGACGGCGTTCGAGACGGTGCCCGACCTGATCGGACGGGAGAACCTGAACCCGGGCACCGCCGCGTGGGGGCTACAGCTCGCCTTCGCCTACCTCGACCACCTGACCCTGGCGGGCGATGTCGTGGAGCTGCCCGACTCAGACCCCCGGCGCTGGCAGGCGGCGTAGCCCTCGTATCTGGGGCATCCGACTGGCGCGCGCAGGCGCCAAGTGAGCGTTTCGGGCCGCTGTGGGGTCCCTAAACGCGCACCCGGGGCGGTGGCGGGATTCACTCGGTGCCGAGTGCGCGTTTCGAGCCCCCATCGGGTCCCCAAACGCGCACCAGGGCTGGCCCGCGTACTGCGTATCTTGTGAGCCCGTGACCGGCGCAACGAAGGAAACCGACCAGGCCCTGGCCGAAGCGCGCTGGAACCTGGACCCGCTCGTCGACGGCAAGGGGGCCGAGGGGACGCTCGCCCTCCTGGACGCCGCGCGCGAGGCTGCCCGCGCTTTCGCCGATGCCCACCGCGGCAAGGTCGCCGAGCTCGATGCTGATGGGCTGGTCGCCGCGATGGGCGAGCTCGAGGTGCTGTTCGAGAAGGTCGGCCGCGCCGGCTCTTACGCGTCGCTTTGGTTCACGATCGACACGGCCGATCCCGAGCGCGGCGCCCTGATGCAGGAGGTGCAGGAGCGCGGCGCGGAGATCGAGACGGCCCTCCTGTTCTTTGAGCTCGAGTGGAACGAGCTGGCGGACGACCGGGCCGAGGAGCTGCTGGCCGACGATCGTCTCGACTTCTGTCGTCATCACCTGCGCACCACACGCCGGTTCCGGCCGCATCAGCTCACCGAGCCGGAAGAGCGGATCATGACCGAGGTCGAGGTGACGGGTGGCTCCGCCTTCCGCCGCCTGTTCACCGAGCTGACCTCCGCGCTGATCGTCGAGCTGCCGGACTCCGACGCTCCCGTCCCGCTGATGGAGGCGCTGAGCCGGCTCCAGGACCCCGATCGCGAGCGCCGCGCTACCGCGGCCAGCGGTGTGACCCAGGCGCTTCAACCCGGACTTCGCACCCGCGCCTTCATCTTCAACACCCTGCTTCAGGACAAGTCGACCAAGGACCGCCTGCGCTCCTACGAGCACTGGCTCGCCGCGCGGAACCTGTCGAACGAGGCGTCGGACGAGTCGGTCGCGGCGCTGATCGACGCCGTGGTCGGCAACTACGAGCTCGCCCGGCGCTGGTACCGGCTGAAGGCGCGCCTGCTCGGGCTCGACAAGCTCGCGCACTACGACCGGATGGCCCCGGTCGTCGGCGAGGAGCGGCGGATCGGATACGCGGACGCGCGTGAGCTGGTCCTCGACTGCTATCGGGGCTTCTCGCCCGAGCTCGGCGACGCGGCCGCCGGCTTCTTCGACGGCGACTTCATCGACGCTCCGCCGGAGCCCGGCAAGCGCGGCGGCGCATTTTGCGCCTATGCGGTGCCGGCCGTCCATCCCTACGTGATGCTCAACTACACCTCCCGCTCCGGCGACGTCCTGACGATGGCGCACGAGCTGGGGCACGGCGTCCACGCCTACCTGGCGCGCGACCAGGGACTGTTTCAGTTCTCCACGCCGCTGACCGTTGCCGAGACGGCGTCGATCTTCGGCGAGACGATCGTGCTCGAGCGCCTCCTGGCGGATGCGCCCGACGCGGCCGCGCGGCTCTCCCTGCTCGCCGAATCGCTCGACGGCGCGGTCGCCGCCGTCTTCCGCCAGGTGGCGATGAACCGCTTCGAGGACCGCATCCATCGCCGCCGCCGGGAGCAGGGCGAGATCTCCGTCGACGCGCTCTCCGAGCTCTGGCAGGAGACCCAGGCCGATCTGCTCGGCGACTCGGTCGAGCCGTCCGACGAGTACGGCTCGTGGTGGTCGTACGTGCCGCACTTCGTCGACACGCCGGGCTATGTATACGCGTATGCCTACGGACACCTGCTGGCCCTGTCCGTCTACCGGCGCTACGAGGAGGCCGGCGAGGGGTTCGTCCCCTCCTACCTGGATCTCCTACGCGCCGGCGGCTCGCGCTCGCCCGAGGAGCTGGGACAGATCGTCGGCGTCGACCTCACCGACCCGGGCTTCTGGCAGGCCGGCCTCGACCTGATCGCCCGCCAGCTGGACGCGGCCGAAGCCGCCGCGACAGAGGCGGGTCGGCTGGGCTGATCCGGCCGTGGCCGTACCATTGGGGTATGGCCTCCACGTCTCGCAGGCGCCCCCTGCTCGCCCCCGGAAATGAGGAGGAATGGGCGCGGATCAACGAGGAGGAGGCGCGGCAGATGCGCGCCGCCAACATGGCCCTAACCCCGGTTCAGCGCTTGCAACAGGGGCAGGAGCTCTCGCAGCAGGCGGTCTCGCTCCTGGTCGCGTCGGTCAAGGCAGGGCATGCCCCCAGACGAGCTCTCTGGTCCTGACCTAGCCGGGGTGGTGGCGGACGCCACCGCCGTCGGGCTGGACCACGTCGTAATCGGCGGCTTCAGCGTGATTTTTCACGGATTCATCCGGGCAACTCGGGACTCTGACCTGATCGTGCCGGACGGGCCCGAAGCGGATGCGGCTGTGCTGCGGTTCAGCGACCGGGTGGAGGGCCTCCATATGCGCGAGGATCGGGCGATTACGGAAGCCGACCTGGTGGGGGCGGACACGTTGAGGTTTCGATCCAGGCACGGCATCGTCGATTTGTTGCGGGGCGGTCTTCCGCCACTTGACTTCGAAACGGTCGCCGACCGAGCCGAGCAAGCCGACTGGAACGGGCAGGCCGTCCGAGTCGCGTCGCTGCAGAGCATCGTCGGCTTCAAGCGTCTTGCCCGCAGGCCTCAGGACCGCGTCGATCTCGCCGAGTTGGAGGCGATTCACGGCGAGCTGCCGATCGAGCCGATCCCGGGGCTCGACAACTAGCTCGGTACGCTGTCTCGTCCCCGCGCCCGTAGCTCAGTTGGATAGAGCGCCGGTCTACGAAACCGGAGGTCACAGGTTCAAATCCTGTCGGGCGCGCTCCCCTGGATCGCTCTACACCGCTCAACCAAGCGGTGTGTCACTTTCTCGCAGGGCGACTCACCCCGAGGCCCGCGCCGAAAGGCCGTGCATGGGGACTAAAGGACTATCGCACGACTATCGCGCGGACCGATCACTCGCATGGCTTGAATACCGGGCGCGGCTGGCCCGTCTACGCGTCGGGCGCTGGAGGAACGCTGGGCAGAAGCTCGGTTCGTACTCGGGCCGTGGCCATGGATGGTGTTGCTCTATGTGTACATAAAGGCCGACGACGCCGTTTACCTTGTGGCGGTCCATGACGCGCGGTCTTCCACGGCCGCGACCACCCGCCGGTAGGGATCTCTAGGCCGAGGCGCGCTCCTCTCGGATCTTGACGCCGTGGCGAAGCCAGATCCTCCGGCCATCGGGATAGATGGCCGCGGGGGCGCCTACCCGGGTTCGGCTGTCTCACGCCGGGTAACGGTCACCCGTGGGCCGCCTGCGATACCTCAACCCGTTCAAGATCCGCTCGCTCGTCCGCGACCTGCGCCGGGCGCGGTCGGGTGGCGGACCGAAGCTGGTCCGTCTCGTTCGGCTTGGCGAGCCGCGCGGCCTGATCGTGCCCGCGGCAGAGGTTGAGTTCGAGATCGAGGCGTTGGACGGATCGGTCAACCGGTTCCAGACGGCGGTCCCCGTCCCGTGGCCGGCCGCCTGGACGTACAGGCTCGCCCGAAGGCTCGGCGTCCCGCTCGTCTCGGCCATCGACCACGACAAGCTGGGATTCGACCTCCCGTTTCCGCGATTCGGGCGTCAAGCCCCGAGTGGTGGATCGAAGACGGCCTCGATGGCCGAGTGATCGATCAGACGAGTTCCAGGAGAGGAGGCTCGATCGTCACCCGTCGAGTTTGAACGCCCGTGTGTTCGCTCCGGAGCCCCTCTGGCCCCTGCGGCGTCCGCGTACTACTCTTAAACGAGCACGGCAGCGCAAGGTCCAGGCAGGATGCCGGGTTGGAAGGTCGGAAATGGGTAACGAGGCCGGGGAGCGTCGGTGAGCGGGAGGCGCGAGTCGTTCATTCGCAGGATTGTGCGGCCAATGCCTTCGTCCCCCGACGGGGCCCCCGAGGAGCGCGCGGCACCTCAGCACTCGCCAGATGCACCCAAGGCTCCGGAGGGCGCACCCGCGCCCGCTCAAGACCGTCCCGACGAGCACGCCGCGCGCACGGTCGCGGGTCAGAGGGGGCTCGCGGCTCGGGCTGTCACCCCGGTGAAGGAGGGCCCGCCCGCCGCGTCCCCGCCGCCGGAGAAGGAGGTTTCTGCGGGCGAGGAACCCGCGGAAAGCGAGGATCGGTCGACGGCCGAGGCCGGAGACCTCTCCTGGCGAGAGCGGCGCCATGTCGGGCGGATCGCGCGTGACGCTGAGAAGGTCGCGCTCGAGCGCTTGGAAAAGACGCGCGAGCAGCTCGAGCAGGGACTCGAGGCCAGGTTCTCTGCAGCCACCGCCGATGCCGCGGCGGCCATGGAGGCGCGGCTCGAGAAGGCCAAGAGCGGATTCGCCGACCTTCTCGGCGGGGCGCGCGACACGATCAGCGAGCTCCGCGAGCAGATCTCGGAGGCGGGAAAACAGCGCGCTGGGCTGGAGGCGAGCGGCGCCGAGATCCAAGCCCAGACGGCTGCGGCTGAGGACACGCTCCGCGGCGCGACGGACAAGGCGATCAAGGATCTGACCACGCAAGCGGACGAGCGCGTCAAGCGGATGAGCGCGGGCGTCCAGGAAGCGACCGACCTCGCCGAGGGGCTTCGCAAGGAGTTCTCTCTCCGGGTCGATGGTGCCGTCCAGCGGGTCGATCGAAGCTCGGCTGATCTCGACAGCCGCGCCGCAGACCTCAAGCGGGGCTCCGAGGAGCTTCGTGACAGGTTGCAGTCCGCGGGCGAGCGTGCCGCAGCGCTGGAGCAGGGGATCCGCGACCAGATCGAGAAGGCGATCAGCGCCCTCAGGGCCGAGGGTGACCGCCAGGCACAACGGCTTGACGCCCGGATCGAGGCCCTGGAGGCCCAGC
Organism: Actinomycetota bacterium; assembly: GCA_030859475.1. Classification (GTDB taxonomy): domain Bacteria; phylum Actinomycetota; class Thermoleophilia; order Solirubrobacterales; family 70-9; genus JALZKA01. The sequence continues at coordinate 3,813 of JALZKA010000042.1, read as the reverse complement.
GTGCGGGGTTGAAGCAGCAATCCGAGCTGATCCAGAAGGAAGGCGGGGCCGTTCGCGAGCAGGCCGTGGAGCTGGAGGAGCTGATCAAGAACGCAACCACCGAAGTGGCCACCACGGTGGGCGCCGTCCAGCGCGAGCTGGACAGCAAGCTCGAAGCGTCGAAGGCGCTTGTGGTGAGCGTGGCCGATGACCGCGAGCAGGAGCAAGAGCAGTGGGAGCAGATGCGCGAGCGGGTTGCCGACGAGCTCGATCGGACCGCGGGCGAGATTCGCGAGTTCTTTTTGGTCCAGCTCGCGGGGGTCCGCAGCCGGGTGGAGGCGATTGCCGAAGCCAGCGGGCTCGCCGCGCCATCGATTTCCGACCCGGAGGGCGCGTTCGCCGACTGGATACCGAGCAGGTCGATGAACGACCAAAATTCCGGGAACGTCGACCTGAACAGCGCCGGGATCTCGGAGCTGCGCGCGCTCGATCTGACGATCACCCAGGCCCGGCGCCTGATCGAGCACCGGGAAAGGGTCGGCGGGTTCACCTCGGTGGATCAAGTCGACGAAATCCCCGGCTTCACCCCCGATCAGCGCGCCGGCGTGAAGCGCCGGACCAAGGTCAGCTAGCGCGCGTGCGTGGGGGCAGCGGCACGAAGCCCGAAGTTCGCTCGATGTATTCCGCGTAGCCCGGGCGCCGCTCGCCGATCTCGCGCTCCAGATGATCCTTGCCGCTGACGCGGATCAGCAGGATCGACATCACGATCGGCCCGGCCACCGTCCACCACGTGCCGCCTGCCGTCAGGGCGACGAGCCAGATGCCCCACCACACGCAGAAGTCGCCGAAGTAGTTGGGATGGCGCGTGTAACGCCAGAGGCCGCGGTCCATGACCTGCCCGCGGCTCGCCGGGTTCGCCTTGAAGGCGGCGAGCTGGGCGTCGCCGATCGTTTCGAAGGCAAGGCCGATCAGGAACAAGACGACGCCGGGAAGCACCGCGAGGCCGACGTCGGCCTCGCGGATCGCCGCAACTTGAACGGGCAGGGACACGATCAGGATCAAAAGCCCTTGAAGCCCGAAGATCATGACCAGCGACCACAGCGGAAAGCGGCTGCCCTCCCGCACCCGCATGGCCGCGTAGCGGCGATCTTCCTCCGGTTCGCGAAGCTTGCGGCGAGTCAGGTGCCAGCCGAGCCGCGCTCCCCATACCGAGGTCATTCCCAGGAGGAGCCAGCGCAGGTCGGCGGCGCCGTCCCCGGCCAGCGCCGCGATCACTGCGACGAGCACGAATGCGGGCCCCCAGACGGGGTCGACGATCGATGCGTCATCGCGGCGCAGGCTTTCGGCCCAGGTGGCGAGCATCAGGGCCGTGATCGCGGCCGTGGCGAGGAGGGTGACATCCATCTTCAGGTGAAGGTACGCACCAACCCTCCGATCGGATCGTAAGATCGTCCGATGAGCAAGCCAGACGTCGGCGACCCGGCACCGGATTTCACGCTGGAGGGAACGGAGGGGACCTTCACGTTGAGCGAGCACCGCGGAAACCCGGTCGTGCTGCTCTTCTATCCCGGCGACGACACCGCCGTTTGCACCATGCAGTTCTGCGCCTACCGCGACGCCGGTGACGACATGGAGGGCCTGGAGGCCACCGTCGTCGGGATCTCAACGCAGGGCATGGAGTCGAAGGCGTCGTTCAAGGCCAAGTACGGCCTGACGACGCCGCTCCTCGCGGATCCGGACGCCGAGGTGTCCCAGGCTTACGGCGTGTACTCCCAGCGCTTCGGGGTGGCGAAGCGGACCGTCTTCATCATCGACGAGGACGGGACGATCGCGCACAAGCACGGCAACTTCATGTCGCTGTCCTTCGACGGCGTCGACGACCTGCGGGCAGCTCTCGCCGAGCTGTCCGCGTAATCGCGTCTTGAGCTACCCCTGGCTTTGGCTACAGGTGCGCAGCGTTACGCGGGGACGGGCGCGTCGCCCGCGTCTTCCCGGATGCGCCGCAAGGCGACAGCACCAAGGATCAGCACGACCGCGACCATGACCATGGGCAGGAGGACCAAGCCGGTGAAAGCCAGCTCGCCTCCGGAGCCCACGTCAGCCGAGGGCGCCGCCGAGCCTGCTTGGCCAGCTGGTCCTTCGCCCCCGCCCGTCACATCCGGGCTGATGTACTCGCCGACCTGAGCGTTCGGAGCGCTCGGGCCGATCTGTACCCCTCCAAGTGCCACGGTGGAAACCACCGCTGCCCCCATCAAAGCCGCAATCAGTATGAGTTGAAAGCGCTTAATCATTCGCGCTAGCTTACCGCGAATGCCGGTCGCGCGCCACACCAACCTGCGCGAGACCTACGCGGATCTGGCGGCGACGGTGATCCCGATCGTGTTGATCGTCTATCTGGGGCTGACCAACGGCGGCTTCGACCCGGTTTCGCGCTCGGTTGTGGGAATCGCCGTTTGGTGGATCGTGCTGGTTGGAACCGCGGTGAATCTGCTGCCGGCAGCGGGAAGGACGACGGCCGGGCGGATTCTGTTCGGGGTGGCAGCGGCCTTCGCAGCCTGGACGGCGATCGCGTTTGCCTGGACCGACAGCGACGAGCGCACGGCGACCGAGCTCGCCCAGGTCAGCACCTACCTCGGCATCTTCGCGCTGGCCCTCGCGGCTGACGGGGCGGGGCGCTGGCGCCAAGTCCTGAACGGCGTCACCGCGGGAATCGTGATCGTCTGCGGAATCGCCGTGCTTTCCCGGATGCGACCGGCGTGGTTCCCCGAGCAGATCGCCGGCGCATACCTGCAGGAGATCGAGATCGAGAGCCGGCTCGCGTACCCGATCAACTACTCGAGCGCCTTGGGGGCGTTTGCGGCGATCGGCCTGCCGCTGGCGTTGGCGGCCACGTCATCGGCGCGAACTATCGCGGGGCGTGCAGCGGCTGCGGGCGTGCTGCCGCTGGTGGCGCTCACGCTCTGGCTCACCACCTCGAGCCTTTCGGTGCCGGCCGCGGTCATCGCCCTGGCGACGTTCTTGCTGCTGGCGCCCGACCGGCTGCCGAAGCTCGCGACCCTGGTGGTCGCCGCAGCGGGATCGGCGATCCTCTTCCTGGCCACCGAGAGCCGGGACGCGTTCGATCGCGGTTTGCCCACCCCCGCTGCCGAGAGCCAGGGGGGCGAGATGCTGGTGATCACCCTCCTCGTCTGCGCCGCGGTGGCGGGGGCGCAGGCAGGGATGAGCTTGCTGACGCGCCGCGCCAGCCGTCCGGATTGGCTGCGGATCTCGCGGCGCAACTCCGCAATCGCGACCGCCGTCGCGGTCATCGTGGCCTTTGGCGTGGGGCTGGCCCTGGGCGGAGCGGGCAAGCTCGGCGACGAATGGGAGCAGTTCAAGAGCCGGGGCGCCGGCGTCGATCCGGGGGAGGGGTCGCGCGGTCAGGAGATCCTCGATTTCAGCGGCAGCGGCCGCTACGACTTCTGGGAATCCGCCGTCGATGCAAACTCGACTGAGCCTTTGCTCGGCATCGGCCCCGGCACCTGGGACTTCTGGTGGCTCGAGAACGGCTCCTACTCGGCCTACGTGCGCGACGCGCATTCGCTTTACCTGGAGACGCTGGCGGAGCTCGGGATCGTCGGGCTGATCCTGATCGCCGGTCTGTCCGGGGGAGTGCTCCTCATCGGCGCCGGACGAGCCGTCAGGGCACCGCCCGAGTCACGGCTCGCGATCGCGGCCGCGACGGCGGGCTGCGCCGCTTTCGTGGCGGGCGCCACGGTCGACTGGATCTGGGAGCTGGGGGTCTTACCGGCTGCCTTTTTCGCTCTGGCGGCGATCGCATGCGGTGCCCGGGAG
>JALZKA010000129.1 GCA_030859475.1 Actinomycetota bacterium | reverse complement strand
GCCCGAGCGGGATAGGCCAGCGTGAGCGTAGTCGTCGGCGCGGGCCTTTCCAGCTCAACCGAGGCGGAGGCTGCATTCGAGCAAGCGGCCGAGCAGGCATGGACCGGGCTTGACGGAAACCGGTGCGATCTTTGTGTGATCTTCGCGGGATCCCGGTATCTGGGCGATGCGGAAACGCTTCTCAAAACGGTCCATCGCGTCTTGCATCCGGAGGCGGTGATCGGATGCGGCGCGGGTGGCGTGGTCGGCGCCGGCCGCGAGATCGAGGACGGAAGCGGCGTGTCGGTCTGGGCCCTGTCCGCTCCTGATGCAGAGATCGAGGTGCGCCACCTCATAACCCGTCAGGTGGACGCTGGGATCGCGCTCGGCGGCCTGCCGGACGATCCGGCCGACTACGGCGACGCGATGATCGTCCTCGCCGACCCGAGCGGATTTTCGGCCGATGCGCTTCTGATGCACCTCAACGATGTCCGCCCCGGCATGCCCGTGCTCGGCGGCCTCGCCAGCGCCGCTCGCGCAAACGCGGGGTGCCTGTTCGTCGACCACGATGTCGTCGACAACGGGGCGGTTTGCGCCTGCCTCTCGGGAGTCGAGATGCTGCCATGCGTTTCGCAGGGAGCGCTGCCCGTGGGCCCGGAGATGACGGTCACCGGGGCCGAGGGAAACGTCATAACCGACCTTGCGTCCAGGCCGGCTCTCGATCGGCTGAAACAGGTGATCGGCGAGCTGGAACCCGACGAGCGCGACCTGGCGGCCGAAGGACTGCTGCTCGGCGTCGTGATCGATGAGAACCAGCCCTCCTATGAGCGCGGCGACTTCCTGGTGCGTCCGGTCGTGGGGGTCGATCCAGAGCATGGTGCGGTGGCTGTCGCTGATCGCGTGCGCGTCGGGCAGACGGTGCGCCTGCAGGTACGCGATGCGGAATCCGCGGGGCTTGACCTAAAGGAAGCGCTCGACGCCAGGGTCGAGGCGGTGGGCAACGCCGGCGCGGCGGGCGCGCTCCTGTTCACGTGCAACGGCCGCGGCGCGCACATGTTCGGCAGGCCGGATCATGACGCCCTGCTGCTGGCGGAAGCGTTCGACGCCCCGACCGCGGGTTTCTTCTGCGCCGGCGAGATCGGGCCGGTCGGCGGCCGGAACTTCCTGCACGGCTTCACGGCGACGATGGCAGTGTTCCCGCGCGAATGACCGTCTGGGTTGCCATCGCGGGTAAGGACGCGACGATCTCCAGCTGATGGATCCCGACCACCTGAGCCAACTCGTCGCCCGCGCCCTGGCCGAGGACATCGGCTCGGGCGACGTCACCTCCGAGGCGACCGTGCCGCCTGAAGCCCGCGCCAGCGCGCGAGTCGTGCAGAAGGAACGCGGTGTGGTGTTCGGATTCGACGCGGCTGCCGAGGCTTTTCGCCAAACGGGTGCCGGCGAGCTGCAGGCGGTTGCCGCCGAAGGCGAATGGCGCGACGAGGTCCCGCTTGAGCTCGCGACGATCACCGGGCCTGCCCGGGCGATCCTCGCGGCCGAGCGGGTCGCGTTGAACTTCCTCGGGCATCTGTCCGGCATCGCAACGCTCGCACGGCAGTTCGTCGATGCGGCGAGCCCTGGCGGCGCTCGGATCCTCGACACGCGCAAGACGATTCCGGGCCTCCGGCTGCTGGCAAAGGAAGCGGTGGCCGCCGGCGGCGGTACCAATCACCGCCTGGGCCTCTTCGACGCGATCCTGATCAAAGAGAACCACGCCGAGCTGGCCGGCGGAGTTGCCGAGGCTGTGGTGGCGGCGCGGGCGGCGCAGCCCGGCCTCGCCGTCGAGGTCGAGGTGCGCGATGCGGAGGAGGTGGCGCAGGCGTTGGCGGCGCGTGCCGACCGGTTGCTCCTCGACAACATGGGGTTTCCCGGACTCCGGGCAGCCGTCGCGGCGCGCGACCAGGCCGAGCGGGCCAGCGGGCATCGGGCCGAGCTTGAGGCATCGGGTGGAGTCTCGCTTGACGCCGTCGCCGGGATTTCGGAAACCGGGGTCGATTTCATCTCCGTCGGCGCGCTCACCCATTCGGCGCCCGCGCTCGACCTCAGCCTGTTGCTGGATCTCGCGCCGTAGCTCGAAGTTCCACGGGTAAAGTCGCCCGGATGGTGGATGAGCGGCCCAAGCCGCGAAACGAGCGTGTCGCGCGGGAGGCTTCTTAGCTTGACTCGCAAGCGACTCGCAATCCTCGCCGGCGTTGTGGCCGCAGGGGCCGCCGCGCGGTTCGCGACGCTCGACATCCAGAGCCTTCATCACGACGAGGCGGTCCAGGCGAGGCTCATGCAGCTCGGGTTCTTCGACATGCTGAGCGAGGTCGTCGACGGTGAACGGAGCCCGCCCCTCTATTACCTCGTCCACTGGCCCTGGACGCAGCTCTTCGGGACCGGCGAGGTCGGCCTGCGCTCGCTCTCGGCGCTGATCGGCACCCTGATGATCCCGGCGGCGCTCTTTGCCGGCCGCGAGCTTCGCGGCGAGCGGACCGGGTTGATCGCGGCCGCCCTCGTCTCGGTGAGCCCGATCCTCGTCTGGTACAGCCAGGAGGCCCGCTCCTACATCCTCATGGCTCTGTTCGTCACCCTGGCGCTGGCGTTCGCCGCCCGCGCCCAGCGCGAGCCGAGCCCGCGGTCTTTCGGCCTCTGGGCGCTGTTCTGCTCGCTTGCCCTCCTGTCTCACTACTTCGCGGTCTTCCTGATCGCGCCGCAGGTGCTCTGGCTGTTCTTCGCTGGCGATGGCGCTTCCACGGACCGCCGGCTATGGACAGCCATCGGAGCGATCGCGTTCGTCGCGGCGGCTCTTGCGCCGCTAGCGCTGGCGCAGCAGGGTGAGGACCGTCGCGACGGGTTCGCTGACCTGTCGCTGCCAGGACGGATTGCCGAGGTTGGACTCGACTACTCGGCGTCAGAGGATCCGGATCCGCTGTCCGGTAGCCCCCGGGTCGATCGTGTTCAAGTCGTGGCCGGGATCGGCGGCGCTGTGCTGATCGTCGGCGCTTGCTTGCTCCTCTGGCGGCGGGGGAGTCCGGGCGAGCAGCGTCGCGGGGCTTTCATGTGCTTTGTCGCCGTGGCGGGGATTGGCGTTCCCGCCCTGATGGCCGTTCTTGGCCTCGACTTCTTCAAGCCTCGGAACATGATGGCGGCAGTGGTCCCGCTGCTTTTGCTCGGCGCGCTGGGATTCAGTGCGTCGCGGGCGGGCCGTCTGGGCCTGGCCGGAGCGGCCGCCGGCTGCCTTCTCTTCAGCGGTGTGGTTGTGGCGTTCAACCTGAGCGAGGAGATGCAGCGCGAGGACTGGCGCCGCGCTGCCGAGGTCGTCGGCCCGGCGGACGCCCCGCGCCTGCTGGCCATCCCCAAGAACGGCGACGACCCGCTCCTTTATTACCTTGGCGGGGAACGCTTCCTTGGACGGCCCTCCCGTGAGGGCGTGGCGGTCAGGAACGTCACGGTCCTCAGCACCACCGAGCGGATCGAGCCGCCCGCCGGATTTCAAGTCAGGGAGCGCAACCCCGTGCCGCCGCTCTTCACCGTCTGGCGGCTCGAGGCGGCGCGGCCGGTCAACCTGACGGCGGCCGAGGTGGTCGGGATCCTGGACGAGCGCGCGGCCGCCCTCACTTCAGCAGCCGTGAGAGCCGGCGGTCTTTGAGCACCCGCCCGCCAGTTTGCTCGGCGGGACAGTAGTTCGTTTGGTGCTCGGCGAAGTAGACCGCCTCGATCCGCGTGCCGCATCTGGGACAGGGCTCGCCCTCCCGCCTGTGGACCTGGAGCGGCATGGGCAGCTTGTTCGGGATCTCGTCGCCGACCACCTCCTCGTAGTGCTCGATCGCCTCGCCCAGCACCCCCAGCGCTTCATGCAGGCGCCCGATCTCGCCGGGGTCGAGCTCGGTGCCCTTCCTGAATGGAGAGATTCGCGCCCGCCACAGCACCTCGTCCACCCAGGAGCGGCCGACTCCGGCGATGACCCGCTGGTCGCGAAGGAGCGGATGCAGGTGGCGAGGCTCGTCGATTACGTGGGCGAGCACTTCCGGCGCCGGCGCCGGCCATGCCTCGGGTCCCAGCGTTGCGACCATCTCGTCTTTCGCGATCGCCTCCGGCACCATCAGCTTCGCCCAAGCGCGCTGCTTGGTGCCGAATTCGCGCAGGCGCAGCTCGCGACCGTCGGTCAGCCGGATCAGGATTCGCGACGCCCGGTCGCGTGGTCCGGCGCGCTTGTCGAAGACCTGGAGGCGCCCGGCAGACATCAGGTGGACCAGCAGGGAATGCCGCGTGAACTCGACCACGAACATCTTCCCGATGCGCTTGACGTCCTCGACCTTGGTGCCGCACAGGGCGCTCAGGGGCGGGTCGAACGACTTGAGCGCGACCATGCCCGGGGAGAGCGCCGACTCCACCTCGGCGCCGGCGAGCACCCGTGACAGCCGGCGGGCGGTGATCTCGACTTCTGGCAGTTCGGGCATGAGAGTAAACTGTGGCGTAGTCATTCGCCAGGTGTGAAGCCGGTCATCCGATCCGGCGACTAGCCCGCGAACATAGGAATTGATGATGCAGGACCTGCAGTTGCTCCAGGCACCCACGGAGCCCGGACTCACCCCCGGCGAGATCGCCACGCTTGCCACCGAGGTGCGGGATCTAGCCGCACGGCGCAACGCCGTGATCCTCGCGCACAACTACCAGCTTCCCGAGCTCCAAGACGTGGCTGACCTCACCGGCGACTCGCTCCAGCTGTCGCGCGAGGCGGCGGGGACGGACGCCGAGGTGATCGCCTTCTGCGGGGTGCACTTCATGGCCGAGACCGCATCGATCCTCTCCCCGGCAAAGACCGTTCTGATCCCCGACCTGGGCGCCGGCTGCTCCCTGTCCGACTCGATCGACGCCGCACAGCTCACGGAGTGGAAGTCCCGTTACCCCGAGGCCAAGGTGGTGATGTACGTCAACACCTCGGCGGAGGTGAAGGCGCTCACCGACTACTGCTGTACCTCGTCCAACGCGGTCAAGGTGGTCGAGCACATCTGGGCCGAGCATGGAGAAGATCAGGAGATCCTCTTCGGTCCCGATATGTGGCTGGGCTCGTTCGTCGCCCGCCAGACCGGCCTGGTCGACGACCCGGAGCGCTACCGGCGCTTTCACGTCTGGGACGGCGAGTGCCACGTCCACGCCGGCATTCGCCCCGACGACATCACCCGCACCCGCGCCGAGCACCCCGACGCCGAGTTCCTGATCCACCCCGAGTGCGGCTGCTCCACCCAGGCGATGGAGTACGTCGCCGCCGGCGACGTCGAGGCCGAGGGCGTGCACATGCTCTCGACCTCGGGGATGCTCGAGCACGTCGAGGCGAATCCCGATGGCGAGTTCATCGTCGCCACGGAGACCGGGATGCTCTATCCGCTGCAGCAGGCGGCGCCGCAGGCCAACCTGATCGAGGCCAACCGGATGGCGTTCTGCAAGTACATGAAGATGATCACCCTGCCCAAGGTCCGCGACTCGCTGCGCGAGCTCAAGTTCGAGGTCAAGGTCGATCCGGCGATCGCTGAGCGCGCCCGCGTGCCGATCGAGCGCATGGTGCGAATCGGCTAGCTGCCCGTCCGCTGAA
>JALZKA010000041.1 GCA_030859475.1 Actinomycetota bacterium | reverse complement strand
TGGGGGCGCCTGGCACCGAGCCGGGCCTGGTCGTGGGACGAAGCGCGTGCCGGTTGGCACGCGTGAGGAGCACGGGCGGGATCCGGCGATGCGTGTCCAGGCGTCATCCGCAGGCGTGATGTCGTGGAATCACTCATCTAGATCCGGAACTCGGTCAGCAGGCGCTTCTCCGACTCGCCTTCGACCGACGCGATCACCTCGACGTGCTCGGCCAGGGGCGTCCCGCGCAGCTTGGTCGCCAGCAGATCGTCGACCTGGAAGACGCCGGCCGAGTTGTTCATCGTGATCTCGATCCTCACCGCCCGCTCCGCTCCCGCCCCGATCTCCACGTTGTCGATCGCGGCGGCGGAGATCGCGTGAATGCCCATCTGCCCCGCATCGACGGGCAACCGCGAGCGGCCGTGCGCCATGTCGAGCGCGTCGGCGACGCGGACGACTCCCGCCTCGACGGTGTAGGGCTCGCCATGACGACGGTGGCCGATGATCGCGTGCAGGCTCTCGGAGACGACAACCGTTCGCTCGCCGTCCGGGTAGACCTCGGCAAGCAGCTCGCGGAGCTTGCGCTCGGCCAGGAACAGGCTGAAGGCCTCGTGGTCGGCGCGGTGGATCGACATGCCGGCGTCGTGAAGCAGGGCCCCAGCGGCGACCACGACCTCGGCGTCGTGGTCGCGCATCGCGTGATCGGCGGCCATCGCGGGCCTCACACCGGCCTTGACCAGCAGGCGGAGCAGACGCAAGGCGATGTTGAGCACGATCTGGACGTGGACCCAGGAGTGATCCGACATCCCCAGGCGCTCCGAGTTGACCTGGGCCATGTGCCACCAGCCGCGCACCTCGTGATCGGCGTTGACGCCCGCGATGAACGCGTCGAGCTTTCGGTTGCCCCTGGTCGGGACCTTGACCCGGGCGCGCTCGATTGCCTTCATGGGAGCGATCCCGAGCTCGCCTGGGCCCGCCGGGGGCGCGGCCTCGGCGATGACCTCGGCGCTCTCGTCGGCGGGTCCCGTGGGCATGGGCGCAGTCTCTCAATATTCTGTGGACGTGCCGAGCCTGCTTTCGATCGAGGTCGTCGACGAGGTCGCTGTCGTCACGCTGCAGCGGCCTGAGAAACGCAACGCGCTGTCCATCGAGCTGCGCGAGGAGATCGCCGATGCGTTCCGGCATCTGTCAGAGGACGAGTCCGTCGGATGCGTGGTCCTGACCGGGGCGGGCAGCGCCTTCTGCTCCGGGATGGACACGGATCAGTTCGGTGGCTCCGCGGAGAATCGCAAACGCCTGGTCGAGACCAGCACCGTGGCGTTCGGCGCCGTCGGCGCCTGCAAGCGGCCGGTGGTCGCGGCGGTCAACGGCCCGGCGCTTGCGGGCGGCTTCGCGCTGGCGCTCCTCTGCGACCTGCGGGTGGCGCACGCATCGGCGACCTTCGGCTATCCCGAGCTGCCGCGAGGGATCCCGCCCAGCTACGCCGCCGCGCGCGCGGTGCTGCCGGCAACGGTCGCCCAGGAGCTGTGCCTAACCGGGCGGCTCGTAAAGGCGCCCGAGGCGCAGCGGCTGGGGATCGTGCGGGAAGTGGTGGCGCAGGACGTGGTATCCAGAGGCATCAAGCTTGCTGCCACGATCGCCGCCATGCCCCGCCCCGCGATCCTCGAGACGAAGCGGCGGACTCAGCTCGAGCGTACGCATCTGTGGGGCTTTTTGTTCGACGAGGAGGAGAAGGTGTTCCGTCGCGCAGTCCTGGGGTCAAACGGGGACCAGGAGGACGGGGCGGCGTAAAAAACCAGCCTCCGGCGGGACACGCTTGTTTCGCGGCTTGCGCCGCTCACCTGATACTCGCTCCGGCGGGGATGACTAGGCGCCGCAGACGGGCCACTGGCCGGGGCCGCTCTGGTTGTAGAGCAGCGCGGCGCGGTAGTCCTGCTCGGCCTCGGAGGCCTCCGCGGGATTGCCGCTGCCACCAACGGCAGCCCAGGTGGGCGGGCTGAACTGATACTTCCCGTAATAGCCGGCTGCGTTCACGGCAGCCGGGTCGCCACCCGACTCGCAGGCCGCGATCGCGTTCAGGGTCGCCAGCGGGACGCCTTCGACCGAGGCCCCTTGCGCCGCGTAGGCGGCTTCGGCACGACGCTCCTGCGCCGCTGCCCTTTGCTCGGCGGCGCGGCGCTCGACGCTGCGCGCATCCTTTTCGATGGCGGCGCCGGTCACGACCTTGCGGTCGACGAGGTGCGAGCGAATCGACTTCGAAGCCGACCCCTCCTCGAGTGCGAGCGGCGCAGCCTGGGCGACCGCGGCGGCGCTGAAGGCGGCGGCGGTCATCGTCAATGCGAACTTATGTTTGGGTGACATCAGGGCAGGGTGCCCGGGTCAGGGCCAAATATGTGTGATACCTGTCACACATGCAAGCATTTGCTCACATTTGCCTAAGAGCCGGAAAGCGCCCCATCCGGCGAGCGTCCGATCCAGGCGGCAACATCGCGCTCGCGCATGAGTGGTCCCGACAGACAGCCCGCCGGCCGGCGCCCGGCGCGCCTGGTGACGTGGATCCTGGCCGGAATCGCAGCCCTGACGGCCGTCGCGATCGTCCTCCTTTGGCCGGGTGAGGACCGGCCTCGGGTGGCGGGGTTATCCGACTCAGACGAGGCGGAGGTGGTCGAAGTCGTTCGCGTCCCCTGCCCCCAGCCCTCTCCGGATGACTGCCTGGAGGCCGGAATCGAACTGCGCTCCGGAGCCGCGGAAGGGAGCACTCAGGAGCTCGCCCTGGGCCTCGCCGGCGAGCCCGTGGCCAAGCTTGACGTTGGCGACCGCATCCGCGTGTCCGCGGTGCCCACCCCAGGCGGCGGCGCCACCGTCTACAACTTCACCGACTTCGAGCGCCGAGGCACGCTGGTGTGGCTGGCTGTCGCCTTCGTCGCGATGGTCCTGCTTTTCGCGCGCCTGCGGGGGGCGCTCTCGCTGCTCGGGCTCGGCCTGAGCCTGGTGATCATCCTCGGCTTCATCGTGCCGGCGATCCTCTCCGGGGAGCCGCCGTTCGCCGTGGCTGTAGCGGGGTCGCTGGCGGTGATGCTGGTGACGATCCCGCTGGCGCATGGCATCGGGCCGAAGAGCCTGGCGGCGATGCTTGGGACGACCACGGCCCTCCTTCTGACCGCGGTCCTGGCCCTGTCCGTAACCGGGATCGCCAACCTGACCGGTCTTTCGTCCGAGGAAGCGCTGCTCCTGGACGTGGCCGGCGCGGATATCTCCCTCCAGGGATTGCTGGTCGCGGGCATGGTCATCGGCGCTCTCGGCGTGCTCGACGACGTCACCATCAGCCAGGCATCGACCGTGTTCGCGCTGCGCGCGGCCAACCCTGCGCAGAGCTTCGGCCAGCTCGCCGGACGCGCGATGGACGTCGGCCGCGACCACGTCAGCGCGACCGTCAACACGCTGGTGCTCGCCTACGCGGGGTCGGCGCTGCCGGTCCTCCTGATTTTCGGCGCGGGCGACATCTCCCTGGGGGCGGTCGCCAACCTCGAGCTGGTGGCGCGCGAGATCGTCGCCACGCTGGTCGGCTCGATCGGCCTGATTGCGGCGGTGCCGATCACGACCGGAGTCGCCGCGTGGCTGGCGCTGGCGCTACCGGCCGATCAGATCGCCGCCGAAGCCGAGCACGGGCACACGCACTGAGGCCGACCCGCGATCTGCGTCGGATTCACCCGGGGTGGGCGGAGACTGGCTCAGTTCGGGGGGCTCGCCAGCAGGGACCGGGCTCGAGCGGCGGTCGGCAGGCCCTCCCAGGCGCCCCAGGCGGAAACCACGCCTGCCGCTGCGCTCATCGCGGCTGTCAGCGCCGGAGCGAGAGCGCCCAGGGCTGTGCCGGCTGCCATTGCCGCCGCCAAAGTGCCGGTCACCGAATCGCCCGCACCGGTGCTGTCGACAAGCTGCGCTTCGAAACCGCTGACACGAGCCGGCTCGGATCCCCGGACGGTGAGCAGGGCACCATCCGCCCCCAGCGTGATCGCCGCCGCCTCGGGGCCGAGGCGCAGGAGCCCCTCGCCCGCCGCTTCGGCGTCCGCCTCCCCGCTCAGCCGCAGGGCCTCGTTCACGTTCAGCTTCACCAGCGTGCTTGCCTGCACGAGCGCCCGGACTACGGCGAGCATCGTCGGCTCGTCAGGCCAGCGATTCGGGCGGAGATTGGGATCGCAAAGCACGCTCCAGCCACTCTCCCCGGCCTTCAGCGCTGCTTTGAGGGTGATCCCACGGTCGGGCTCCGTCACGAGCGTGTCGGAGCCGACGACGAGGACCCCCGCCGGGCCGTCGAGGATCTCATCGAAGCCGTGGTCGAGGCGGGTCAACCGGGGCTCGCCGTCGCCGTAGAAGGCAAAGCTCGGCTCACCCTCGTGCGAGACCCCCACGAACGCGTGGGAGGTCCAGGCGCTGGAGATCACCTTCAGGCGCTTGACGTCGACGCCTTCAGCCATCAGGCAATTCCGGAGCCAATGTCCCCACTCGTCATCGCCGACACCGCCCAGCATCTCCACATTCGCCCCGAAGCGCGCGGCGCAAACGGCGATGTTGGCAAGCGAGCCCCCGGGCCGGGCGACGAAGCTGTCCGCTTCCGGCAACGACGCGATCGGGCGTTCGCAGACCAAATCCACGAGCGCCTCGCCCAGGCAGACGACCCTGCCGAGCTCGGCCTTGCGGCTCATCCGTGGGCGGGAGGCTTGCAATTCACCGCCCGAGTTCTACTCTGATTCAAGCAATGGACACGGGCTTTCCCGCATCCGACGCGCAGACCGATTTCGGCCGGGCCCGGCGTCGCGCCTTGCTGGCGCGGCTCGGAAACCGTCTCCGGGGCCGCTACGACGACGTCAACGTCATCCTCCCCTTCGACGAAGTGATTGCGGCGCTCGGCCGGCGCACGGAGCGGCGCCTGGGGCTTCAGACCGTCGAGCTCGACTCGATCGTCGGGACCGTCGACCGCACCCGCGAGTTCGACCGCAGCTTCCGGCCCACGTCACGCAAGGTGAGACTGCGCTGGCAGCGAATCGCCGAAGCGATTCGCCGCGGTGAGTCGATGCCGCCGATCGAGGTCTTCCGGGTTGCCGACATGCACTTCGTCTCGGACGGACACCATCGCGTCTCCGTCGCCCGGCAGCTTGGCCTCGAGGTGATCGAGGCGTACGTGACCGAGATCGAGACCGCGGTCGGCGCCGAGCAAGGCGTCAAGGTCTCCGACCTTGCCTTCAAGAGCCATCAGCGCCTGTTCTTCGAGCGAGTTCCACTGTCCGAGGAGCGGCGATCTCGCATCCTGCTCTCCCGCGGGTCGTGGTACGCGGGATTGGCCGAAGGGGTCGAGGCGTGGGGGTTCCGGGCGATGCAGGCAAGCGGTGAGCTGCTGACCCGGGAGCAGGTCGCCCGCGAGTGGTTCGAGCAGGAGTTCGAGCCGGTCGTGCGGCTGATCCGCGAGGTCGGCCTCGCAGAGGAGCTGACCGACGCCGAGGCGTACACACGGATAGTCAGCCTGCGCTACCTGCTGCTGAGGACGCACCGCTGGGATACGGAAACGCTGGAGCGCCTACGCGAGGAGCTGCGTAATCGCCCGTCCCGAAAGGACGACACCCTGACGCACGTGATGCGCGGAGATCTCTAGCGCGGACGCGAACCGGAGCTACCCGGCGGGGCTATCCCTTGAGGTTGGCGCCGGTCTCCGGGTCGAAGAGGTGCAGCTTGGTCTGGTCGACCCACAGCTCAGCCTCCTTCCCGCGGCTGACCTTGCTGGCGGCGTCGAGCCGGGCAACCACGGTCCCCTCCCCCGAGCCGGGAACTTCCGCCGCGCCCGCGTCCTCGGCCAGCTCACGCAACTCGTCCGATTCGAGCGACTCACCCTTGACCGTGAAGTAGACGTACTGCTCCGAGCCCATCGACTCGACCAGGTCGATCGTCGCGGTGAAGGTGGTTCCGCGGTCGCGCGCGTCGCCAACCAGACTGGCGTCCTCGAAGCTCTCAGGCCTGATGCCGGCGATGACCTGGCGCGAGGACTCGCCGCTTAGCCGCTCGGCGTTGTCGCCGGCCAGCGCGACCTCACCGAATGGCAGCTTGATCCGGCCGCTGTCGAGGGTCGCCGCCATGAAGTTCATCGCCGGTGAGCCGATGAAACCCGCCACGAACAGGTTCCGGGGGTTGGCGTAGAGGTCGGCCGGAGCGCCCACCTGCTGAAGCACGCCGGCGCGCATCACCGCAACCCGGTCGCCGAGGGTCATCGCCTCGGTCTGGTCGTGGGTCACGTAGACGGTCGTCGTACCCAGGTCAGCTTGGAGCCGCGAGACCTCGGTCCGCATCTGCACGCGCAGCTTCGCGTCGAGGTTGGAGAGCGGCTCGTCCATCAAAAAGGCGCTCGGATCGCGCACGATCGCGCGGCCCATCGCGACCCGCTGGCGCTGACCTCCGGAGAGGTTGGCGGGCTTTCGCTCCAAGTGCTGTTCGAGGTCGAGGATCCGAGCCGCGTCGTCGACCTTCTCGTTGACCTCGGCATCGTCGACCTTCGCGAGGCGAAGCGGGAAAGCCATGTTCTCGCGCACGGTCATGTGCGGGTAAAGAGCGTAGTTCTGGAAGACCATGGCGATGTCGCGATCCTTTGGGGCGCGATCGTTGACGACGGTGCCCCCGATCCGCAGCTCGCCGTCGGAGATGTCTTCGAGGCCGGCGATCATCCGTAGCGCGGTCGACTTGCCGCAGCCGGACGGGCCGACGAGGATCATGAACTCCCCGTCTTTGATTTCCAGGTCCATCTCCTTGACGGCCTCGAAGCCGTCGGGATAGCGCTTTGTGATTCCGTCCAGGACGATGTCTGACATTCGATTACTCCTTAATCCCCATATCCATGGGCCAGCTGGGTTTCCCGCCTTGCGTCGCTCATCAGATTCATCCCTTGACGGCCCCCGCGGTGAGGCCGGCGACGATGCGTCGCTGGAAGATCAACACGAAGATGATGATCGGCACAGTCACCAGCGAGGCGGCGGCGGCGATGTTCCCGGTGGGCTCGGTGAACTGGGACTCCCCGGTGAAGAACGCCAGCGCCGCCGGGACCGTCCGCGAGGCGTCGGATGAGGTGAGGGAGATCGCGAAGACGAAGTCGTTCCAGCAGAAGATGAAGACCAGGATCGCTGCCGTGAACACGCCGGGCGCCGCGAGCGGGACGATCACCTTGCGGAACGCCTGGAATGGCGTCGCCCCGTCGACTTGGGCCGCTTGCTCCAGATCCCAGGGGATTTCTCGGAAGAACGCCACCAGGGTGTAGATCGCGAGCGGCAAGGCGAAGGTCAGGTACGGGATTATCAGCCCCGGGTAGGTGTCGTAGAGCCCGAGCGAGCGCCACATGTCGAACAGCGGCCCGACCGTGGAGATCGGCGGGAACATCGCGATCGCCAAAGCTCCTGCCAGGACGAGGGTCTTGCCGGGGAAGTTGAGCCTGGCGATGGCGTAGGCGGCGAGCGCCGCGAGCACGATCGCGATCAACGTGGCGATCACCGCGATCAGGATCGAATTGATCAAGGGCGCGATGAACGGGCTGTCGGTGAGCCCGCCCGTAAACAGGGCTTCGTAGTTCTCGAGCGTGAACTCCTGGGGAAAGAAACGCTCGAAGAAGGTGTCGCCCTCGGTGATCGTCGCCGGGTCCTTCAGTGAGAGCGAGACGACCCAGAGGACCGGGACCAAGGCGAAGAACAGGACCAGCAGCATGGCGATCGACCAGAGCGCGTATTCCCGTGAGCCGTGCCTCATGCCCCTGGCCTGCCTTCGCTCATCCGCACCCCGAAGCCCTTGATGAAGATCATCGCCAGGATCAGGACGCTGAAGAAGATCAGCACCGAAACCGCGGACCCGAGACCCAGGTTGAGCCGCTCGATCAGCTGGTTGTAACCCAGGATCGAGACCGATTCCGTGTCCTGGGCGCCGCCCGTCATCACGAAGATCGAATCGAACACCCGGAATGCGTCAAGGGTCCGGAACAGGAGCGCGACGAGGATCGCCGGCTTCATCAAGGGGACGGTGATCTTCCAGAAGCGCTGCCACGCCGATGCGCCGTCGACCTTGGCCGCCTCGTAGACCCCCTCGTCGATCGTGACCAGGCCCGCAAGCAGGAGCAGTGCCATGAACGGCGTCGTCTTCCAGACCTCGGCCATGATGATCACCGCAAAGGAGCTGAAGCGCTCGCCGAACCACGCCTTGTCGTCGGCGACCAGGGGCAGCTGGTTGACGAAGCCGGTGTCCGGGTTAAAGGCGTAGAACCATGTCAGCGCGGCAACCACGGTGACGATCCCGTAGGGGATCAGCACGGCGGTGCGGACCACGCCGCGGCCGAAGATCGCCCGGTACATGATCAGGGCGATGATCATTCCCAGCACGAGCTCGATCGCGACCGAGACCACCATCACGAACGTCGTGTTGAAGACGTCCTGCCACCAGAGGCTCGAGGTCAGGACCGTCTCGTAGTTCGAGAGGCCGACGAAGCCGCCGTCCTCGGGGAAGCGCAGATCGATCTCCTGCAACGAGAGCACGATCGCGTATCCGATCGGGTAGGCGGTGACCAGGACCATCGCCACCACCGCCGGCGCGCACAGCATCCAGCCCAGCCGGTTCTCCGAGCGGGTTCGCTGACTCATCAGAGCAGGCCCTCCCGTTTGACCGCCTGCTCGACGAAATCGCGCAGCTTCTCGTAGGCGTCGTCCACCTCATCGGGAGCGATGTCACCGATCGGGTGTAGCGCCCGCTGGATCCCCAGGGAGAGGTCCGTGTACGCGGGCGTGAGAGGCCGGGGCGCCGCGTCGTCGATCGACTGCTTGATCAAGTCGGCAAAGCCGGGGTACGCCTTTTTAATCTTCGGATCCGAGTAGAGGCCCTCGCGCACTGGCGGCAGGCCGCCGAGCTCCGCGGCGATGATCTGGTTCTCCGGTGCCACGAGACAGGCCGCTGCCTCGAAGGCGAGGTCCGGGTTCTCGGAGAACTTGGAGATCCCGAGGTTGATGCCACCCAGCGGCGGCCGCGAAGGCTTGCCCTCTTCGACCGCCGGGTACTTGGCCGCCCCCAGCTTCTTGAAGACATCGGGGGCGTTCTCCTTGGCGCTGGGATAGACGAACGGGTAGTTGATCATGAACGTCGAGCCGCCGGCCTCGAACGACAGCCGGGCCGAGTCCTCCGTCGACGTGTCGATGTCGCCGGGCGCGGCTTCCGATGAGGCGTACTTGGTCATCGCCTCCAGCCCGCGCAGCGTCTCCGCCTCGGGCAGGGCCGGCTCTTCCGGGCCGGCCAGCACTTGCGCGCCGGCCGACTCGAGCATCGAGTTGACCCAGACCGTGAAACCTTCGTAGCGGTTCCCCTGCACCTGGATCTTGCCGTCCGCTCCGAGCCGCTCGGCCTCCGTGACCATCGCCTCCCAGGTCTCGGGAGCCTGATCGACACGATCCTCGCGATACCAGAGAAGCTGGGTGTTGGAGGTGTACGGGGCCGAATAGAGCGTCCCCTCGAAGCTCGCCGACTCGATCACGCTGTCGAAGACGTCATCGGTCACCTCTTGGCGCAGCTCACCTTCCCAGGGCCGGAGCCAGCCCGCGTTGGCGAACTCCGCCGACCAGATCACGTCCATGCCGATGATGTCGATCGAGGTGTCTTCGGCTCCCAGCCGCCGCACAAGCTGCTCGCGCTGGGCGTCGGCCTCGTTGGGGAGCAGCTCGAACACGATCGCGTACTTACCACCGGAATCGCTGCTGCACGTGTCGGCGGCTTCCTGGTACGCCCCCGACGGCTCGTTGAAGACGAAGAAGGAGACCTTGGTGCCGCCGCCGGGCGCGTCATCCGAACCTGAGCACGACGCCAGCGCCACGCCGAGCAGCCCAGCCGAGGCCACCACGGCAAACCTCAGGGTCAAACGGAATCGCAACCTCTCCTCCTCCTTACCCAATGATGCGACTACCGCAATCGAGACATCGTCAAACGTAGATCGAGTCAATCCGCAAGAAAGACCTGTCCCCCTTCTGGTCCGACCCCCCGTCCGGCTGATCCCGTATCGAGGAGCGGTCGCCACCGCGATCCCGGATCGACCGCCTGGGACCCCAGGTTGAGGACGACCAGGTGCCGGCCCCGCTGATAGGCCAGGACGCGAGCGCCCAGCTCCCGGTTCCATTCAAGCTCGCCTTCGATCGACGGTCGCAGCGCAATCAGCTCCCGATACAGGTCGAGCGGGGTGCCCTTGGAGTCGCGCTGGCGGCTGACGCTTCGCGAAAGAGGGTCGGTCAAGGGCAGCCACGGCTTTCCGGTCGTGAAGCCTCCCGCCGGCTCAGGGTCCCACTGCATGGGGTGCCGATGGGGATCGCGTCGCGCACGGTCGAACGGCGGGTCTGCGCCTGGACCGTCCACCATGGCGATCTCATCACCTTGGTAGATGAAGACGGGACCGGGCAGGGTTAGGAGCAAGATCGCGGCCATCATCGCCCGGGGTTCGCCCAGCCGAGTGGCAATCCTGGGGAAATCGTGATTCGAGAGCGCCCACGCGTTCGCCTTCAGCGCCAAGGCTGGGTGAATGGCGCTCTGAAGCTCCTCCACCTCGAACGGAGCGTGCAGGAGCTCGAAGCAGAAGGTCGCATCGAGGTGGTCGAGATAGGTGGCCATCGCGCTGGTCGGCACGTACGCCTCGCCCACCAGGAAAGCGTCTCCGGCCGCCGCCCGGATCGCGCTCAGCGCGATGCCCACGTCAGGCTGGTTCGACGACCGGCTGTGGTCGAGTCTGCCGAACTCAGGATGAAAGGGCAGCGGCGCTTGTCCGGAGGCGACGCCGTCGTCGCGGAGCTTCGCATCCTTCAGGAGCTGCTGGACCGCATCGACCCGAAAGCCGTCAACGCCACGGTCGAGCCAGAATCGCACGACCTCGGCAAAGGCTTCCCGCAGGTCCGGGTTGCGCCAGTCGAGGTCGGGCTGCTCCTCATAGAAGGAGTGCAGGTAGTAGCGCCCGCTTGCTCGGTCGCGGGCCCAGGCGGAGCCTCCGAAGGCGGAAACCCAGTTGTTCGGGGGACGATCCGCCCACATATAGCGGTCAGGATGCTCGCGAAACCAGGGGTGCTCGATCGAGGTGTGGGACGGAACCAGGTCGAGCAGGACACGCAGGCCGAGCCGGTGCGCATCGGTCAGCAGGCGGTCGAAGTCGGCGAGCGTTCCGTATTCAGGCGCCACCCGGCAGTAATCCGCAACGTCGTATCCCAGATCCGCGAGCGGCGAGGGATAGATCGGCGAGAGCCAGATGGCGTCGACCCCGAGCCACGCCAGGTAGTCGAGCCGGCTTCTGATCCCTGCCAGGTCCCCGATCCCGTCGCCGTCCGAGTCCATGAAAGAGCGCGGGTAGATCTGGTAGACGACCGCGTTCACCCACCAGGGCACCGTGGGGCTCAACCGGCCTCTCCGCTCCGCACCGCCCACTCCCCGGTCGCGACCAGGATGTCCGTCAGGTCGTCGATCAGCTGGTCGCGCGAGGTCTTGATCTCGCCGCCGAGCCAGGCGATCAGCGCCTCCGCCATTCCCCCGACCATGACAAGGCTGGTCAGGTCGACGATGCGATCTGCTTCGGGCCCCGTACCGTAGAACTCGCGGGCCTGATCACCAAGCAGCGATGCGAACGCGGTGATCGTCTCGAATCGCCGCCGCATCAAGGCCTCGGAGGCGAAGGCCTCGACGAATGCGATCCGGCCCTTGCGCGGATCGTCGGTCATCAGCTCGACGAACGCGGCCACCGCCGCACGGGCCCTCGGCCTGGCTTCACTCGCCGCTTCGGAGGGCTCCGACGCGGCGAGGACCACCTCGGCCGCCTCCGCCGCCACGCGCTCGAAGACAGCCACCAGCAGCTCCTCCAGGTCCGCAAAGCTCTCATAAAAGTAGCGCTCGGTCAGCTTCGCGCGCTGGCAGACGGCGGTCATCGTCGTCTGCTGCCAACCCTGGGTTCCCAGCAGGTCGAGCCCCGCCTCCAGCAGCAGGCCGCGACGACGCGATCGGCGCTCTTCCGCGCTGAGGCCCCCGTATGTGCGAGTTCCGGGTTCGATTCCGCCAGTCTGACAGAGGATCCTGTCAATCCGCTACTGTCCTGCCTGGAGAACTGTCAGATGCGCTCAGACCACGGCTACTTTCCCACGGGTTCGATCCTGCGAAAGATCCACCGCGAGCGAATGGTGGGTCTGATGTACGGGCAGCGTGCGCTGGCTATCGGCGCGATCGATCCCCGCAACTTCGTCGGCACCCGGATTCACACCTCATCGCCCTCGCGGCCCTTTCATCGCCTGGTCGTGACCGCAAAGATGTTCGAGGCGATCTTCTTTGGATCGAAGCTGGAGGCCGACCGCGTGCTGGCGGCAGTTCATGGGATGCACTCCAAGGTGCGCGGCGTCCTGCCCGAGACGGCCGGGCCGATGCCGGCGGGTACCCCGTACTCGGCGCTCGATGCCGAGCAGATGCTGTGGACGATCGCCCCCGCGGCCGACAGCGCGGTGTACTTCTACGAGCTTTTCGTCCGCGAGCTGACTGCAACCGAGCGGGATTCGTTCTGGGCCGACTACGTGCGCTTCGGCGAGCTGTTTGGCATGGACCCTGCCGTGACGCCCGGGACCTGGCTCGATTTCCGCAAGTTCTTCGACGCGAAAGTGAACGGGCCCGACGCGCACCTGACCGACGAGGCTCGCTATACGGGCAGCGCCGTGATGTTTCAGATTCCCACCACGCGGCCGCGCTGGCCCGCGATGAGCGTCCACAATCTGCTGATCCGGGGCTCCTTGCCGCCCCGAGTGCGCGAGCTCTACGGCCTCGGCTGGAGCCGGGTGGACGCGCTGCGCATGACGGCAGCCGTACGCGCGGCGCGCGCCTCCAGGCCATTGACACCCCGGTCCGCGCTGCGCGGCAGTTGCGTCGGCCACTTCGACGACGTTGCCGAAGCGGAGCGGCGGATCATCGATTCTGGGAAGACGGTGCCGGGCTCGCTGCCCCCGGCGCAGTTGCCCGAACCGTCAGCCCGCGCCGCCTAGAGGGACGCTGGAAGCCAGCACCGCAAGGATCAGCACGCCGGCGGTCGCGAGCTTGCGTCCGCGGGCGCCGAGCCGGTGTCCGAGCCAGGCTCGCAGGCCGGACGCCGTCCCAACCGAGGCGGCGGCAACCGCTGCGCATTGGATGCACATCGGGCTAAAGCCTAAACCAGGGTGGGCGACAGGGCTTAGGATCACCGCGATGCGAATCCTTGCCTTCAGCGACTTGCATCGCGACCGCCGCCAGGCGGGGCGCCTGGTCGAGATGAGCGCCGATGCCGACCTCGTGATCGGCGCCGGTGACTTCGCCTCGATCCACAAGGGACTCACCAAGACGATCGAGGCCCTGGCGGCGATCGCCACGCCGGCGGTCCTCGTCCCCGGCAACAACGAAACCGCCGACGCCCTGCGCGAAGTCGCCGCAGCGTGGGAAGCGGCTACGGTCCTCCATGGCGAGGCGATCGAGATCGGGGGGCGGCGGTTCGTGGGGCTCGGCGGCGGGATCCCCGTGACGCCGTGGGATTGGAGCTACGACCTCTCCGACGAAGAAGCCGCAGCAAAGCTTGGCGAGTTCACCGACGCCGACGTCCTCGTCCTGCATTCACCCCCACAAGGCCATTGCGACGTCGCCGGAAACGGAATGAACCTGGGCAGCGCAGCGCTTGCCGAAGCGGTCGAGCGTCTGCAGCCGGAGCTGGCGGTGTGCGGCCACATCCACGAGAGCTGGGGCTCCCGATCGAAGATCGGCGATACGGAGATCGCGAACTTGGGTCCGGAAGGTGTTTTCTTCGACGTGGACGATGGGTAGGTAGTCAGAATGGGTTTTCTCAGCTGGATCCTGCTGGGCCTGTTCGCCGGGGCGATCGCCAGGGTGCTGATCCCGGGGCGCACCGAGCCGGGCGGCTGCATCGGCACCACCGCCGTCGGCGTCCTCGGCGCCCTGCTCGGAGGCTGGATCGCGACTCAACTGGATCTGGGCGAGATCGACCGGTTCTTCGATCTGGAGACGTGGCTGATCGCCATCGGCGGTTCCGTCCTGCTCCTGATCGCGTTCCGGGCGATCACCCGGTAGCGACTCTGAACGCTCGTCAGCGGGTGTCATCCTGTCGTGATGTCGATCTATGGCCGCATCCTTCGGGTACCCCGTGTTGCGGTCCTGATCGTCTCGACGACGATCACCCGCCTGCCGTTCGCGATCAACGGCCTGGCGGTGATCCTCTTCCTGCGCGAGACGACCGGCTCGTTCGCAACCGCCGGCCTCACGGCCGGAGCCCTTGCCCTGGGCGCGGGCGTCGGCGCCCCTCTGGCGGCTCGGTTCGTCGACCGGCGCGGGATCGGGATCCTGATGCCGATGGCGCTCGTCCACGCCGCCGCGGTGCTCGCCATCTGGGCGCTGGGAGCTGCCGGCGCGTCGACCACTGCCCTCGTCGCAACGGCCGCGCTCGCCGGAACCGCCTTCCCTCCCACGGGATCGGTCCTGCGCTCGCGCTGGCCCGAGCTGCTCCGCAACGACACGACGCTGATCCGGGGTGCCTACGCGCTCGATTCCGTCTCGATCGAGGTCTCGTTCGTCACGGGCCCCCTCATCACCGCGGGGCTCGTGCTGATCACCGGCCCGCAGGCGGCGCTGGCCGTGTCGGCCCTGCTGGTCGTGGCAGGCACGGCGCTGTTCATCTGGAAGCTCCCGCACTCGGCGGCCCACGACGAGCCTGGCGACCCCGCAGGATTGCTGGGCGCCCTGCGCGCGCCGGCGATGCGCCTCGTCGCTCTGACGACGGTTCCGGTCGGCTTCTGCATCGGGGCGATCGAGGTATCGATCCCCGCATTCTCCGAGGAGGTGGGCCATGCCGCCCTGGCCGGCGTGCTGCTGGCGCTGTGGTCGCTCGCAAGCGGCATCGGGGGCCTGGTCTTCGGCGCCCGCGCGATCAGGCGCGAGCTGCTCCACACATACATAGCGATCAGCATCTTGTTCCCGCTTGCCTGCCTGCCGATGATCGCGGCCTCCTCGCCGGCGACGATGTGCCTGCTGGTCCTGCTCGCGGGCGCCCCGATCGCCCCACTGATCGCGACTCGCAACGAGTTGATCGCGAGCGTCGCCCCGCCGGGCACCGGCACGGAGGCCTTCACCTGGCTGGTTACCTCCCTGGTGGCAGGACTCTCCGTGGGGACCGCCGTAGGCGGTGCCGTGATCGAGGCTGAGGGCTGGCCAGCCGCCGTCGCGCTTGGCGTTGGCGTCGCGATGGCGGGCGCGCTGGTCGGTTACGCCCGGAGGGGCGTTCTCGCTCCCGCTCCGGCCTGATTCCCGGGGATTTTCACCAGAGCGTGTAAAAACGCGCGAACGGCTCCGACGTACCCGGTGAAAGGCGCCATCCGGGCGCAGAGACGGCCTCCGGTGAAACACGCGTGTTTCGCGGTTTGCGCGGCTCATCACAACAACGAAAGGAACAAGATGAAGTACATGATCATCATGGAAGGCTCACAGCAGCACTACGACGCGATGTCGGGCAAGGAGACGGACGTCCCGACGTGGAAGTCTGAGGAACTCCAGGCGATGGGCCAGTTCATGAACGAGCTGAACGACGATCTCCGCGCCCGCGGTGAGTGGGTCGACGGCCAGGGGCTGGCCGAGCCCGCGCTCGCGCGTCGCGTCCAGGTTGTCGATGGCGAGACCGTCGTCACCGATGGGCCGTACGCCGAGACCAAGGAAGTCCTGGCCGGCTTCTGGATCGTCGACGTCGAGTCGCTCGACCGCGCGACCGAGATCGCCGCCCACGTCACAACCTGCCCCGGCCCCGGGGGCAACGTCGACGGAATGCCCGTTGACATCCGGCCGATCGGTGTGGGCCCGGAGATCACGGAGCGCTAGTCCCTGGCTTTTCCATCCGAGAGAACCGTGACCGAGGACCTGCTGCGTGAGCTGGCGCCGCAGGTCCTCGGCGCGATCGTACGGCGATTCGGGCACTTCGACCTGGCCGAGGACGCGGTGCAGGAGGCGCTCCTGGCAGCGGCAACGCAGTGGCCCGCGGAGGGCGCACCCGAAGACCCTCGCGCCTGGCTGATCACCGTCGGCTCCAGAAGGCTGACTGACCTGCTGCGAAGCGAGCAGGCGCGCCAGCAGCGCGAGGACGAGGTCACGTCCTGGGTCCTGCCGGAGG
>JALZKA010000128.1:1206-5666 GCA_030859475.1 Actinomycetota bacterium | reverse complement strand
GAGGTCCGCCTCGATTACGAGCCACTGCCTCAAGACCTCGATGCTGTGTGCGCGCACGTCGAGATGGTGGTTCGGCCCCTGCTCGACGCCGCGGAGGGCCTCCAGCTCGGGCAGCACGGCATCGACCGCCCCGAGCGACGCGAGCAACTCGAACGCGCGTACCGGGTCAGGCGCACCAACCAGCTCGCGCAGCTCCGCCAGGCGCCGCTCGGCCGCCGGCTCCGAGGCATGGGACGCGGAGGACCGCGCCAGATCGATCGTCCCGGGCTCGATCTCGAGCCCCAGGACAGCCGCGAAACGCGCGGCTCGCAGGATCCGTAGGGGATCGTCGGCAAACGAGCGGCTCGACACCGCGCGCAGGCATCCGGCTTCGATGTCGGCAAGGCCCCCCGCCGGGTCGATCGGGGGACCGTCAAGCGCGTTGACCGGCAGAGCGATCGCGTTGATCGTGAAGTCACGCAGGCCGAGGTCACCTTCGATGTCGGCGGCTCGCAGCATCGTCACGTCCACGTGCCAGGCGCGGTCACTGGCCACCACGCGCCAGGTGCCGAACTCCTCCGAGAGGCGGAAAGCCGCGCCGCCCGTCATGGCTGCGATCGACTGGGCCGTCTCCCGCTCGGTGCCGGGTTCGACGGCCAGGTCCGAGTCCACCACCGGCCTGCCCATTGCCGCGTCGCGGATCGCCCCGCCGACCACCCACATCGGGCCGACCGCGGCGTCTCGCGCGGCGATCACGGGAGCCGCCGCTGCCAAGGCCTTCCCGATCAAGGAAGCGCACCCAGGTACTCGCGAGGGACCCGCGGGGAGATCCCGCAGGTGATCTCGTAGTTGATCGTGCCCAGGGTCCTCGCCAGATCCTCGGCGAGGATGCGCTCGTCCTCCTGGCGCCCGATCAGGACCGCCTCCGCGCCGGGGCGAACCGCCGGGTCCGGTCCGAGGTCGACGGTCACGTTGTCCATCGAGACCGTCCCGACGATCGGATAGCGCTTGCCATCGATCAAGGCATCCGCGGCGTTTGTCAGGCCGCGACGCCATCCGTCGCCGTAGCCGATCGGCAGGATCGCGACGACGGTGTCTCGCGGAGCCCGCCACTGACGCCCATATCCAGCGCTCCAGCCTTGCTTGAACGGCTTCGTCTCGGCGACATAGGAACGAAGCGACAACGCGGGCCGAAGCAGCTGGTCGGCAGGGTCGCGGCCGAAAGGGTCGAGCCCGTAGATCGCGACGCCACAGCGCACCATGTCGAAATGGGCCGCGGTCTCGCGTAGGGTCGCCGCGCTGTTCGCCGCATGCACGCACACGCCCGGAAAGCGGTCACGGGCATGATCGGCGATCGCCCCGAAGCGCGCGAGCTGCTCGTGCATGAATGCCGGGTCATCCTCGTCGGCGGTGGCGAGATGGGTCCAGAGGCCGGTCAGGTCAAGCCGTGGATCGGCGTGCACGGCCTCGCAGAGCGCCAGGACCAGCTCCGGGTCGCTCTCACCGAGTCGACCCATACCGGTGTCGTACTTCACGTGAACCCGGCAAGCACGGCCGTGCGCCTCGGCGCGGCTCGCGACCAGCCGCCGGAAGCGCTCGTCCCAGAGGCCGATCTCCGCCCGCGCGTCCAGCGCGACCTCGAGCTCGTCGGCCGACAGAACGCCCATCGTGAAGACGCGGGCTTCGGGAAGCCCGTCGCGAAGCTCGGCCGCCTCAGTCGCGGCCGCCACCCCCAGCAGGGCCGCGCCGCCGCGAAGAGCCGCCTCGCCGCTTCGCACCATGCCATGGCCGTAGCCATCCGCCTTGACCACCGCGCAGAGCGTCGCATCGCCGGTGAGCCGGCCGCATAGTTCGGCGCAGTTCCGCTCGATCGCGCCGAGATCGATTACCGCGCGGGCGCGGATCATGGCCGGAGACCGGCCGCCAAGGCGTCGACGACGTCGCCGGCGATGACCGACTCGGCCGTGCCGACACGCTCGGCGGCGATCCGCCCCGCGCGCGCATGGGCGTAGACGCCCGCGCAGGCCGCATCGAACTCGTCCAGACCCCGCGCGATCAGGGCTCCGATAGTGCCTGCCAGCACATCCCCCGTCCCGGCGGTGGCAAGCGCGGGCGAAGCGAGCGCGTTGACCGCGACGGGCATGTCGGCGCTGCGCCCATCGACCACCAGGGTGTCATCGCCCTTCAGCACCACCACGCAGCGGGCGGCCCCGGCGGCGTCCCGCGCCGACGCCAGGCGCCGGGCCTCGACATCCTCGCGGGGACGGCCCAAGAGCCGACCCAGCTCGCCCGAGTGCGGGGTCAGCACGGTGGCTTTCGCGCGCGCGCCGACCTCGTCGAGGCGTCCGTCCAGGGCGTTCAGCGCATCGGCGTCGATTACGAGGGGAGCGCTCGCCTCGGCGACCACGCCAGCCGCCATCGCCCGCGCCCCGTCCGAGCGCCCGAGGCCGGGACCAAGCACGATCGCGGCCGCTCGCTCGGCTACGGCGAGCGCCGCGGAGTGCGAACCGACGGCGAAGGAGCCGTTCCCGCTCGCGATCCCCGCGGTCATGACCTCGGTCAGCTTCACCTCCAGAATCGGCTCCAGGTCATCCGGGACCGCAGCCGTCGCGTAGCCGGCGCCCGCCCGGATCGCGGCGGAGGCCGCCAGGGCGACTGCCCCGGTCAAGCCCGTGGAGCCGCCGATCAGAAGCACATGGCCGGAGCTGAACTTGCTGGACCCCGCATCGCGGCGCGGCGGCAAGGCGAGAACGCCGGATCCGATCGACGCTGCTGCCGCCGCGACGGGTGCCCCGCCCGGGATGCCGATGGGGGCCACCGTGAGCTCACCCGTGCGGCGTTTCCCCGGCGAGATCAGGTGCCCCGGCTTGGCGGCGTGGAACGCCACGGTGACATCGGCGTTCACCGCGAGTCCCGCGGTCTCGCCGGTTGACGCGTCCACGCCGGAGGCGATATCGGCGGCGACCACCGGCGCGCCGGATGCGTTGATCCCAGCGATTGCCTCGGCGGCGGGACTCCGCGGCGCGCCCGCAAAGCCGGTACCGAAGATCGCGTCGACCACCGTGCCCGAGCCTGCGATCGCGGCGGTAGCGCCGTCGCCCTCCACCCGCATGACGGCCCCGTCGAACCGCTCCAGATTGGCGGCAGCGTCCCGCGACAGCTCGGCCTGGGGCCAGCAAAGCAAAGCCTCAACCGCAAAGCCCCGCTCGCGCAAGAGGCGCGCGCAGACGAGACCGTCGCCGCCGTTATTGCCCTTCCCGCAGACGACCCGGATCGGCCCTGAGGGCGCGAGGGCGGCGACGGCTTCCGCCAGGGCTGCACCCGCTGCCTCCATCAGCTGGAGCGAAGGCACGCCCTGCTCATCGATCGCCCATGCATCCATGGCGCGCATGCCGCCGGCGTCGGGCAGGGGTGCGAGCCACTCGCGCATGGGCGCAGGGTAGTGGCGAACGGCCGATCAGAGGACGGCGACCGCGGCGGCGTGGTCGCGCGCATGGGTGAGCGAGAGCTTCAGCTCCACCCCATGCTCCGCAGCCACCTGAGCCGCCTTTCCGTGCAACACGATCCGCGGGGGCGAATCACCGCCGCCCGTCACCTCGACCTCGTGCAGCCGCAGGCCGCCCAGGCCAAGGGCCTTCAGAACGGCCTCCTTGGCGGCAAAGCGGGCCGCCAGGTGCCGCCCCGGACGGGCACGAGCAGCGGCGAACTCGCGCTCCCCGTCGCTGAAGATGCGCGCGGAAAGCGCCGGACGGCGCGCGAGGGCACGCTCGAGGCGCTCGATTTCGATCAGGTCAAGCCCGACGCCGGGGATCACTCTGCGATGCCCTGCGCATAGCGCACCACCGTCCGCCCGTCGGAGCTGCTCGTGCCGACGGCCAGCACGTCGAACTTGTCGGTGATGAATCCGGCGGCCAGGGCCTCGGGGTTCCCGAACGGGAGAGCCCCATCGTCCAGCCCCGCATCGGCCAGGGCTAGATCGACGATCGGCTCGAGGTCGGCGAGGCCGAGCACCTCGTATCCGGGGCCCAGCACCTCCTCGGCCCGCGCGAACGCCGGCGACTCACCCAGCGTCGCTTCGGGGGGGTCGGTGGCCGATTGCGCCGAGCGGGCATCCGGAAACAAGTCGATCCGAAGCGAACCGTCGCTCACCTCCAGGTTGACAAACTCGAAATCCGAGGTGGGGTCGGAGGCGGAATCGACGGAGAAACCCGCCGCCGCCGGGTCAAGTGGCGGGCCGACGGCCTCGGCGCCCTCTTCCTCTTTCGCGTGCCCCCGAAGCTGATCGAGCAGATCGGTCACGGTGCCCTCGTCGGTGACCGTGACTCGCGAGCCGATCTCGAGCGCGCCGGGCGCTTCGCCCCGAACCCAAAGCGTGCCGTCGCCGATCGCGTCCGTGGCGTCAGCCAAAGCGATGCCCGTCTCCTCCTCGAAGGCCGCGGCGGCTCCTTCCGCCGGATAGTCCCCCAGGTCGGCCCCCGCTT
>JALZKA010000128.1:0-1196 GCA_030859475.1 Actinomycetota bacterium | reverse complement strand
GTCATAGAAGTCGGTGACGAAGGTGATCAGATCGCCGAGACCGTCGAGGCCGAACGCGCCCAGCGAGTCACCCGGCGCCGATGCCAAGTTCTCGGATCCGGCGAGAGCAGGCTGGCCTTCCAGCTCCGGCGACACCTGCTCGATGTAAATCGCCTGCTCATCCACCCCGAGCCCGACTGCCAGTGGCTCCTCGAATATCGCGGGCACCACCTGCTTCGCCCGCTCGAGCTCCTCCAGGTCTTCCGGCGACCCGGTCATTAGCTCGGCGAGCTGGTCGAAATCCAGGAGCAGCGTCGCCAGGCGATCGTCGGCGAGCCCCGCGGTGGCCTCCTCGATCTCCCCGCCGTCCGCCAGGCTCTCGGACCCGGCAGCCGCGTCGACCGCCGCTTCGAAATCGTCGCGCGTCGCCAGCACCAAGTGGCCGTCGAAAACGCCCACCGCGTACTCGTCCGTCGCGGACGTGTAGTAGGTCACGTCCTCGTAGGTGTGCTCTTCGTTTGGAGCGGCGTCCTCCTCGAGGATCCGCTGGAGCGTTTCGGCGGTCGCGTCCTCGTCGGTGGTCTCAAGAGCGGCGACGAAGCGCTCGACGTCGTCTCCCGCCGAGAGAACGCTGAAGCCGATGCGCTCGCCGAGCCACGGATCCACGTCCTCGGCGAAGTCCAACGAGATTCCGGAGCCGGCGGCGGAGTCCTCGATCGCACCCTTGATCAGCTCGCCCGGGTTCGTGACGGTGCCGAGCAGGGGGACCTCGCCGAGCTTCGCCAGCAAGCCGTCGACGCGCTCAGCCTGCTCGCCTTGCGGGGAAACGACCGCCTCGATGTAGACGGGCGCGTCCGGGGGCATCAGGCTCGCGGGGCCGGATGCGACCTCGGCATCGTCCCCGCAGGACGCGACGGCCACCGAGGCGAACGCGGCAACGGCGAGGGTCCTTGGCTGGAGGCGGCCGAGCAAGATCACTCGACGGTAACGGTCTTGGCCAGGTTGCGAGGCTGATCGACATTGAGGCCCAGCATGCGCGCGACGTGATAGGCCAACAGCTGGAGGGGCAGGACGGCCAGAATCGGCTGGAGCACCCAGTCCGTGGCGGGTACCTCGATCACCAGGTCGGAAGCGTCGCGAACCTTCTCCTGGCCCTGGGTCGCGATCGCGATCACGTCGGCTCCACGCGCCCTCACCTCCTCCATGTTGGAGAGGAC
>JALZKA010000003.1:39102-40515 GCA_030859475.1 Actinomycetota bacterium | reverse complement strand
CACCGGGACCATCACCGGGACCGTCGCCGGGGCCATCACCGGGACCGTCGCCAGGGCCGTCGCCATCGCCATCGCCATCGCCGGGAACGCTGTTGAAGTAGTTATTCGTGATCGTCGCGGTGCAGGTCACCGTGCTGGCACCGGTGGTACCCGACTCGAAGCACTGGGTAATCGTGGTCGGGAGTCCTGTGCTCTGTGAGGTCGGGGCCGTGGCTGTGCAGGTCATCGTGCCGCCCTGTCCGCCGGAGCTGTTGCACTGGCTGATGGTTTGCCCACCGGGGCCGCCGTCACCGATCCGGTTGTTGCCGGGCGGGGTTGCGACGCACGTCAGCGTGTTTACGGCGCCGGGGTCCTGGCACTGGACGACGGTCGAGTCGATCACAGAGCCGGTTGGGTAGCCGTAGAGATTGTTGGTCACCGTGACCGTGCAGGTGATCGTGCTGGCACCGCCGGTGCCGGCGTTGTTGCACTGGGTGATAACGGTAATCGGTTCGGTCAGCATCTCGGTTCCCCCGGTGGGGCAGATCGCTGAGCCGGTGCATGAGATCTCGGTCACGACCGTGGTCTCGCAGGTGGGGGTCTCGGGAGTCGCTGCGTTATAGGTGCAGTTGTTGGTGATCGTCACCGTGCAGGTGATCGTGTCGCCGCCGACCGTGCCGACGTTGTTGCACTGATCCACCGTGTCGCCGGTTACCGCCAGCGTGACCTGCTCGGCCGCGAGCATCGTGGTCCGTTCGGCGGAGGCCGGATCGTTGGTGGCCGTCTCGGAGTTTTCTACCGTGGAGCGCTCTTCCTCGACGATGGGTGCTGAGTCGTCGATCACCGTCGGAGGTGGGGCCGCCGCCTCGGGGAGCTCCTGTTCTGCGGGCGCGACCGCTTCCCCGGCGGGTGCTGCAGGTGCAGGCTCGACCGGTGCGGATTCGACGGGCGCAGCTGGCGCGGGTGCGGGTTCGGCGGGCACTGCCGCGGGAGTCGGCTCGACCGACGGCTCAACCGGCGCTTCCGCGGGAGCCGGTTCGACCGAAGGCTCGCCGGGAGCTGGCTCGACGGTGGGCGCTGCCTCGGCGGCCGGGACGGACTCCGTACTCTGCGCGCTTGCCGAAAATGGCTTGAGCTCACCAACAGCGAAGGCGAGCGGGATGCCCACCACGACAAGGAGCGAGAGACCAACCGCGAGCCACCTTAAGCCAGAACGACGAACATGCGCGCCTCGGCTCATCGTATGCCCGGGGATGTTTGGGAGGTTATTCGCGTGGGATGTGTGTGGCATGTGAGCTCCTTTTGGCAGCTAGCCGCCGTCGGTGGGTGCTCTTGTACGGAGGCTTCGGCGCGTTGGATCAGTCATTCCAGTAACTTTAGGCAAGAAGAATGTATCTGGATTTAAAACGGTAGCATAATTGGTCAAGAAAGGGA
>JALZKA010000003.1:0-39092 GCA_030859475.1 Actinomycetota bacterium | reverse complement strand
GGTAACGACCAATGACAGCTCGTGAACAAGAAGCGCCTAAACCCCGCTGGTGTTTTCTGACGAGCCACGCCAATGTGCTCATCTGTGTCGCCCGCGATCCCGGCATTCGCCTACGCGACATCGCCGCCAAGGTGGGCGTAACCGAGCGCGCAGCCCACCGCGTACTCACCGAGTTGATCGACGAGGGCTACATCGTTCGGACAAAGGAAGGGCGCCGCAATCGCTACACGATCGTGTCGAAGCTTTCATTGCGCCATCCACTCGTCGAAGAGCAGAACGTGGGCGATCTGCTGGCGCTCTTTGGTCGGGTAGAGCTCGTCAGCGAACGGTAATCGCCGCCCACGCGAGCGCCTCGCTCGCGGGCTCCGCGTCGCCCTCGCCTCGCGTTTCCTCGTACATACGTTTACTGCGGGCCGAAACGCAGACCAGATGCCAGGTCGGGGCCTTATCGTTGTAAGTCTGCCCGCGACATTCGCGCGCGGGCCGAAAAAGGGCAGCATGGAAGCCGCCGACACGAGATCAAGCCCGCTCAACGAGCAAGCCCTGCAGCGACTGCTGGAGGCGGTCGAGGCGCTCTTGCTGCTCGTCGACATGAGGGGCAGGCTCGTGTACGTGAGCCCCGCGTGCCGCCGCCTTCTGGGCTATGAGCCGGAGGAGCTCCTCGGCCGCTGGGAAGAGGAGCTGATCCCTCTGGGCCTCGCGCGCGAGGCCCGGCTGAGCTTCGCGAGCGGTCGCGGGGGCGAGCAGCGCCTGCGCCAGCGGCTTCTGGTGCGTAGGCCAGATGGCTCGAACGTGCACATGCGCTTCGACGCGACCCCGGTGCAAGGCCCCGGCGGCGCGATCGAAGGGATCGCGATCGTCGCCTTCGAGGTCCTGCCTGAGCCCGGTCGGGCGCGCCCGGCGCGGTCTGCCGGTCCGGAGCCGGGCGAGCGCGATCTGATCGACCATCTGCCCGCGGTCGTCTACATCGCCGAGCCCGGCGCCGAGGGGCGGTGGCGCTACGTCTCCGGGCAGATCGAGCCCATGCTGGGCTACACCCCGGCCGAGTGGACCTCGGATCCGACCCTCTGGGGACGCCGGCTTCACAGCGACGACCGGGAACGGGTGATCGCCGAGGAGGACGCCGACGCGGCCCGCGGCGCTCCCCTCGCCAGCGAGTACCGGCTCCTGGCGCGCGACTCGACGGTCGTGTGGGTGCGCGACGAGGCGGTCATGCGGCTCGACCCCGACGGCGTGGCCCGCTACGAGGGGATGCTGATCGACATCACCGAGCGGAAGGCGTTCGAAAGCCGGCTCGAGTTCTTCGCCGATCACGACTCCCTCACGGGCTTACTCACCCGGCGGCGGATCAAGTCGGAGATCGAGACGGAGCTGAGGCTCGCGCGGCGACGCCGGGATCCAAGTTCGGTGCTGTTGGTCGACATCGACGACTTGAAGGGGGTCAACGACTCCTGCGGGCATGCCGTCGGCGACGAGCTCATCTGTGGCGTCGCCGAGGTGCTGGTCGAGCGGCTGCGCGGGAGCGACTCGGTCGCCCGGCTGGGCGGCGACGAGTTCGTGGCGCTGATGCGAGGGGCGGCCCCGAGCCAGGCGCTGGCGATCGCCCAGGAGCTCGTGGAGACGGTGGGCGAGCGGTCCCTGGCGATCACCCGGGGCGTGGCACCCACCGGGATCAGCGTCGGCGTCACAGGCCTCGAACCATCGCACGACGTCGCCGACATCCTGAAGCTGGCCGACGAGGCGATGTACGCGGCCAAGCGCGGCGGCGGCGGGCAGGTCGCCTGCGCGCTCTCGGGCTAAGCTCGCGGGCGCATTCGCGGGCGATCGGCCCGCCGATGCACGCGATCCACGGCGACGCAGCGAGTCTCCGCGAAGGCGATCCACTTCGATCGAGCACGTATCGTTGCGCTGATGGGCGCCAGACCGATGCCCGAACTTCCCGGAGCGCGTCATCGCGAGGTAGCGGTCGGCGACGTCGTCTTGCACGTCGCCGAGGTCGGTCCGCGGGACGGAAGCCCGATCGTGCTCGTCCACGGCTGGCCGCAGAACTGGTGGTGCTGGAATCGAGTCGCCCCCCTCCTTGCCGGGAAGCATCGCTGTGTCATGCCCGACCTGCGCGGCCATGGCTGGTCGTCCGCTCCCGCAGGCGGCTACGGCAAGGAGCAGCTGGCCGACGACCTGGTGAGGATGCTGGACGCGCTGGGGATCGAACGGACCGCCTACGTCGGTCACGACTGGGGGGCGTACGTCGGCTTCCTGATCGGGATGCGCGAACCGGATCGGCTCTCGCGCCTGCTTTGCCTCTCGATTCCCCACCTCTGGCTGCCCCTGCGCGATCGGCTGAACCCGTTTCGCGCGCTGGCTCTCGCCTACCAGCTGCCCCTGAGCACGCCGATGGTGGGAGAGCGGTTGCTGCGCAATGGACTCACCCGGCGGATCCTTGCGGCAGCGAACGCGGGCTTCAGCGAGCACGATCTCGACGTCTATGACTCGACGATGGGCTCGGCTGACGGAGCCAGAGTCACAGCCGCGCTTTACCGGACGTTCCTGCTCAGGGAGCTTCCAGCGGTGGCGCTCGGCCGCTACCGCGACCCGCCCCTCGACATCGAGACCCAGCTGCTGATCGGCACGCGTGATCCGATCACTGCCTTGATGTCCTCGCCGGACGACCTCGCCGGTGCGCCGAGGATGACCGTGGAGCGAGTCCCCGGCGCGGGACATTTCCTGCCCCAGGAAAGACCGCGGCTGATCGCCGAGCGGGCGTCGAACGCGCCGGTTCGCGCATGAGCGCGCCTATCCCGGGTCGGCGTCCGCCACTGGGGATCCCTGCTCGAACGGCTCCAGCGCCAGCTCGGCATTGATCGAGTAGGCGGCGATCGTGCCGCAGCCGATTGCCGCAGCCACGGCCTGGGGCGGCAGCGCGGCGTCGCCCGCGGCGCGCAGGCCCGGCACCTTGGTAGCACCCGCGGGGTCGACCTCGATCGCCCCGGTGTCATCGAGGCCCGCGCCAAGCTGACTCGCCAGGTCGGTACGAAGCGACAGCTCGGTTTGGACGAACAGGGCATCGCGAAGCAGCGGTTCGCGGCCGTCCACGACCACCCGCACACCGTCGCCGTCGCGCTTGACGGCCTCGACGGCGCCGTCCACCAACGGCACACCGCAGGAGTCAAAGCGCCGGAGGGCTTCCCCGTCGAGCTCATCCGCCTCGTTGGCGAACACAACGATGTCGTCGCTGAGCGGCCGCAAAAGCAGCGCCTGATTCACGGCCCGCTCCGAGGTGACGATCACTCCGATGCGCCGGTCTCGCACCTCCCAGCCGTGGCAGTACGGGCAATGGAAGATCGTCTCGCCCCAGAGCTCGGGGAGGCCCGGAATTAGGGGCAGCTCATAGTTGAGCCCGTGCGCCAGCAGCACCTTGCGCGTCCTCACCTCCTCGTCACCCACGGTGAGCAAAAAGCCCTCGTCACGGCGGCGGGCCTGGCGAACCTCGGCGTCGCGAAACTCCACGCTCGGGTACTGCTCGATTTGCTCATGGGAGATCGCCCGGAGCTCTTGCGGCGGAATTCCGTCCCGCGAGAGCAGCCCCCCGATGCCGTGGGACACCGCGTTCGCCGGGTCACCCGTATCGCAGACCAAAACGGTGCGCCGCATCCTGCCGAGGACAAGCGCCGCCGACAGCCCCGCCGGCCCCCCGCCGACGATCACCGCGTCGAAATCCGCCTGATCCTTCCCGCGATCCTCCACACAGCCGAAGTTACCGCGAAGGCTTCGGGAAAGTAATCTCATCGCGATGGCCGAATCGGAGGAACGCCTGGACGAGGAGAAGGCGGTCCAGTGCCTGAACAAGGCGCTGAGGCTCCAGCATCGCTCCGTGATCCAGTACACGATGGACTCGGGCAGCCTGTTCGGGTTCGAGTTTCAGTCGCTGGGCGACCGGTTCTGGGAATTCGGCTCGGCGGAGCTGGCCGACGCGCGGCTCCTGGTGGAGAAGATCGTGGCGTTGGGCGGCGAGCCCACCACGGAGGTTGCTCCGCTTCAGTGGACCGGCGATCCCGGCAGCGCTGTCGAATGGCTGATCGAGTCTGAAGGAGAGACGATCGACGCCCTCCAGGCGGCCATCGAGCCGACCGGCCGCGAGGGGCGATCAGAGGCGCTCGAGCACATGCTGGAGCATCTGATCATGCGCAAGCAGAACCAGGTCGACTTCTTGCTCCGCGCCCGGCGGAGCTCCTAGCCCGCCACGTTCCGGCTTGCTAGGGGGCGGTCGGCCCTGTGGTTGTTTCATCGTCGCGTTCCCTGAGCTTCCGGACCGCGTACACGAGCGCGACGGTGCAGACCAACGCGAGCAGGAACCCCGGCCCCTCCTCTTCACCGAACGCGTAGTAGGCGATGATGCCCCCCACCAGGGAGCCGGCCATCCCGATCAGGATCGTCTGGAGGATGCTCATCGGGTCCTTGCCGGGGAGGGCGAGGCGAGCGAGCGCTCCGACGATCAGCCCGTTCAGGGCGACGAGAAGGATGAAGGCGATCGTGCTCATGGGGTCCTCCTGGTCTTCTTGGTCAGCCGAGGTCGATGACGCCGGTCAGCAGGAAGAGCATGACCGTGACGACAAGCGAGATCAAGAGCGAAGTGCCGCAGCCGATCTGATTGGAGAAAAAGACGAACATCGCCCACCTCCTTACCGCGGAGCCGGGGCTCAATCAGATCGTCGCGACGGCACTGGTCCGCGTGCCCTCGGCCGGCAGTGATCCAAAGCGACCTTCGCTACGAACACCTCGTAAAAGGGCCGCCCTTCCGGGCGGCTGCGTCGCCGTTCTAAGAGAGGTGTGCGTATGAGAAAGAAGCTAGTCACAGGAATCGCGGTCGCCGCGGTGGCCGCGTTCGGGATCGCCCCGGCAGGCGCCTCCGCCGCCCATTGCGTCGCTCCCGCCGGCGAGGAGCCCTCGCCGGGATTCTCGTACTTCGGGAATGACCACGTCCAAGAGGCGGATCATGCGGAGGGCGGTAACCCCGGCCCCCATGCGGGCACCTCGGGAGCCTCCAACTGCAGGGAGACGACCGGCAGCCCGTCCGAGCGGGCGCCCGGCAAGCGCGCGTAGCGGATCGGTCTGACGCGATCCCGTCCCCCGAGTGGGTGGCGGGGTCGCGTCTTCGTTTCTCGCCGGCGACTAGCATCGCGGCCAATGAGCGATCGTGAGTTCGACATCGTCCTCTTCGGCGCGACCGGGTTCGTCGGAGAGCTGACCGCCGGCTACCTGCGGGGGGCAGCGCCCGAGGGGACGCGGATCGCGCTTGGCGGGCGCTCCGAGGCAAAGCTCCAGGCGGTGCGGGAAGAGCTTGGCGTGGATTGGCCGCTGATCGTGGCCGACTCGCACGACCGGGAAGCTCTCGCGGCGATGGCAGAGCGGGCCCGTGCGGTCGCGACCACGGTTGGGCCCTACCTGGCCCACGGCCTCCCCCTCGTCGATGCCTGCGCGCAGGCGGGGACCCACTACGCGGACCTCACCGGCGAGGTCCTCTTCATGCGCCGGGCGATCGATTCGGCGGACGATGTTGCCCGGAAATCCGGCGCAAGGATCGTCCACACGTGCGGCTTCGACTCGGTGCCCTCCGACATCGGCGTTTTCCTCATCGCCGACGCCGCCGGCGATGCGGCGCTCGGACGGACCACGTTCGTCCTGAAGGCCACCCGGGGCGGCGTCAGCGGTGGCACGATCGCCTCGATGAAGGGAATGGTCGACGAGGCGCGCCGCGACCGTGGCGCGCGTAAGACCATGCTCGATCTCTACGCGCTCAGCCCCGATCGCAGCGCTGAGCCCGACCTCGACGAGCGCGATCCGCGCGGGGTCAGCAACGACCCGGCGCTGGGGGGGTGGCTCGCGCCGTTCGTGATGGGGACGGTGAACTCGCGCGTGGTGCGGCGCTCGAACGCCCTTCAGGGCTGGTCCTACGGGCGCGGGCTTACATACCAGGAGCTGATGCTGACCGGCGGCCTGCCGCTGGGTCCCGTCAAGGCGGCAGCGGTGGTCGGAGGCCTGGCGGCCCTCGTCGGCGGCTTGACGCTGGGCCCAACCCGGGCGCTGCTCGACCGGGTGCTGCCTGAGCCGGGGGAGGGGCCGTCGCCCGCGGCGCGCGAGCAGGGGTTCTTCAAGATCGACATCGTCAGCGTCCTCTCCGATGGCAGGCGCCTGATCTGCGAGATCGTCGCGCAGGGAGATCCCGGCTACAAGGCCACCGCCGTGATGCTGGGCGAGAGCGCGTTGGCGCTCGCCTTGGACGACGATCTTCCCGACGCCGCCGGGGTCCTGACTCCGTCGACAGGAATGGGCCACTCTCTCGCCAAGCGGCTGCGAGCGGCGGGGCACACCTACGAAGTCACAACCGCCTAGGCGGTCCGGGGACTAAGCCGTTCGCCGTTCGCCGGGCTCGCCCCGGGGCTCGAGCTGGATCTCCGTCGCCGCCTCCGGCACGTCGGACTCGATCTCGCGCGTGCGCTCCCGCTCGGCGTTGATCTCGACGCCGAAGAGAAGCGCGAGGTTCGTTATCCACATCCAGACCAGCAGGCTGATCAGGCCGCCGAGCGTGCCATAGGTCTTGTCGTAGGAGCCGAAATTCGCGACGTAGAGGGCGAACAGGGCAGACGCCACGATCCACGCCGCCACGGCGAAGATGCTGCCCGGGGTGACGAACTTGACGCTCGGCACCTTCACGTTCGGGGTCACGTAATAGAGCAGGGAGAACATCAGAACGGCGACGCCTACCAGGAACGGCCACTTGGCGATGTCCCAAACGGTCAGCATCGTGTCCCCGAGGCCGATCGAGTTGCCGATCGCGTCGACGATCGGCCCGGTGAGGATGATCGAGATCAGGACCAAGGCCAGCAGGATCACCATCACGAGGGTGATCAGCACCTGGAGCGGGCGGAGCTTGAAGAAGGAGCGCCCCTCGGGCGTCTCCCACGCGGCATTCGAAGCCCGCGTGAACGCCCCGATGTAGCCGGACGCCGACCAAAGCGCCACCGCCAAACCGACGACGAAGAGGACGCCAGCCGCGCTTTGGTTCGCGGTGATCGACTCGATCGGCCCCGAGAAGGTCTCGACGGCGGAGTCCGGGCCGATCCTGCCGATGATCTCCGTGATCTCACGGCTGGTGGCCTCCGGGTCCCCGACCAGGCCGAGGACGGAAACGAGGGCGATCAGGCCCGGGAACAGCGATAGGAGGCCGTAGTAGGTGAGCGCCGCCGCCCAGTCGGTCATGTCGTCCTCGCGGAACTCAAGCGCCGAGCGCTTCAGGGTCGCCCAGATCCCACCCATCGCTACGTCTTTTCGGGTGCCTCTTCGCCCGGCCACGAGCCGGTAGCGCGGACGAATGCGACCCGGGCACCGCGATCGACCAGGCCCCGCACGACGCGGAAGATCGCGCCCTCCAGCGTCATCGCGACGATCAGGGCCGGCCAGGAGATTGCGCGTTGGTTCGGCTCCGGGGCTTCTTCGCTTGCCACCCGGCCCCAGATGAACTCGAACAGCTTCGAGGCCACGAGCCCGGCGATGAGGCCACTGATCACGCTGACCGGGGTGAAGAGGGCTTTGCTCATGCCGGGCTCGTACCCGGCTCACGGACGGGAAAACGGTGCGCCGAGCTCGTAGGCGTCCGGGTCCAGCTTGCGGGTCCGGCGCCGGTAGCCGGAAGCGAAGCCGGGATAGATCGCGAACTGACGCCCGCGATCGTCCAGGTAGTAGCTGCGGCAGCCGCCGTCCTTCCAGACGGTGCCCTCGCTGGCGGCGTCCGCCCACGCGATGTAGGAGTCATGGGCCTCCTGCCTGACCTCGATTCGGCCCGCGGCGCGTTTGTCCATCGTCCTGATCGCGCTCATCACATAGTTGATCTGGGCCTCGACGGAGAAGATCACCGAGTTGATGCCGATCGAGTTCGGGCCGAGCAGGATGAACATGTTCGGAAAGCCCGGGACGGCCGATCCCAGGTACGCCCGCGGCGAGCGGTCCCACGCCTCGCCCAGCGTGCGTCCGTCGGCCCCCGTGATCCTGTCGACCAGCAACGAGCGGCTGTAGCGGTAGCCGATCGCGGAGATGATCGTGTCGACCTCGTGGCGACGGCCGTCTTCGGTGACGATCGCGTCCCCGTCGACCGCTGCGATGGCGTCCGTGACCACCCGGGCGTTGGCGGCCGTCAGGGCCGGGTAGTAGGAGTTCGACAGGATCGGGCGCTTGCATCCGAAGCGGTAGCGCGGCTCGAGCTTCGCTCGCAGCTCCGGGTCGGCTACCTGCCGCCGCAAGTGGGCGCGGCCGAGTCTTTCGACCATGGCGACGAGCCCGTTTTGAGTGCGAAAGCCGAGGCCGATCGTTTCGAGCAAGCCGAAGATCAGGTTGCGCTGCACGTCCTGGGCGGGCGGCAGGAGCCGGTAGAGCAGGCGCTCGGCGCCCGGCACGGGCCGGTCGGGGTGGGGAAGGACCCAGGGCGGGGTGCGCTGGAAGACCACCAGCTCGCCGACTTCGGGCTGGATCCTGGGGACGAACTGGGCCGCCGCGGGCCCGGTGCCGATCACCGCGACCCGCTCGCCGGCGAGGTCGTGGTCGTGGTCCCAGCGGGCGGAGTGGAAGCGGTGCCCCTGGAAATCCTCGAGGCCGGGGATGTCCGGCTCGTCGGGCTCGGCCGTGGCGCCGATCGCGCTGACCAGGAGCTCGCAGGTGAACTCGCCCGCCATCGTCTCTATTCGCCAGTGGCCGTTCGTCTCATCCCAGCTTGCGTGGGTCATCTCGCAGCCGAAGCGGATATGCGGAATGACCCCACGCTTCCGCGCAGTCGTCCGCACGTAATCCAGGATCTCCTCCTGCCGCGGGAACAGCCGGCTCCACTTCGGGTTGCGCTCGAACGAGTACGAATAGAGGTGGGTCGGGATGTCGCAGGCACAGCCGGGGTATGTGTGCTCGAACCAGGTGCCGCCGACCGAGTCGTTGCGCTCGAAGATCAGGAAGTCGTCGACGCCTTCCTCCAGGAGCCGGACGCCCAGCCCGACTCCCGAGATGCCGGCGCCGATCACGATCACCTTGTGGTGGCGCTTCGTCATGGCAACGTGGCCCTTGTGACGAGCCCGCGCAGGGGACCGGGGGAGAGGCGCATCAGGTGGTAGGCGGCGGTGGACTCGATTCCGGCCGGAACGAGCTCGCGGTTGCGCTCGACGGCGCTTACGACCGCCTTGGCAACCACGTCCGGCGAATGCCCTCGGCCGAGCAGCTGAATCGCGCGGTCCCGCTTGGCGGCGCTCGAGCCGGCCATGCGCGAGTTGGCGGCGATTGGCGTCGCGATCACTCCGGGGCAGATCACGCTGACCCCGACGCCACGGCTTGCCCAGTCACCGCGCAGGCACTGGGAGAGCATCACGACCGCGGCCTTGGACGCGCAGTACGCGGCCATGTTGCGGTTCGGGATGTAACCGGCGCCGGACGCCATGTTCACCACGTGGCCGTGTCCGCGATCGACCATCCGCAGGCCGAAGGAGTGGCAGCCGTGGACGACGCCATCCAGGTTGACCCCCCGCAGCCACTCCCAGTCTTCGATCGACGCTTCGAGGAAAGGCCCGTAGATGCCAACGCCGGCGTTGTTGACGATCACGTCGACGGCTCCCCGCTCGTCCTCGATCGTGGCGGCGAGCGCTTCGACGGCCTCCGCATCGGCGACGTCGCACTGATAGCCAGACGAGATCGAGTCGGCCGCCGCACAGGCCGCCGCCGTCGCCTCGGCGGAATCCCCATCGATATCGATTGCCACCACCTCCGCGCCCATCCGTGCGCATCGAAGGGCGACCGCGTGCCCGATCCCGCTGCCGGCCCCGGTGACGGCCACCCGGGAGTGCCCGATCTCGACCTTGCTCATGCCGGGTCCGTCTCCGGTGCAGCCGGCGCCCTTAGTTTGGTGACCATCCGCAGGCCGTAGCGTGGCCGCAGGGTCAGGGTTGCCTCGGGCTCGACCGGGTGGCCGGGGACCAGCTCGTACGTGAAGTCCTGGCTCATCATCGCGACGATCAGGGTGGCCTCCATCAAAGCGAAGCTGGTGCCGATGCAGATCCGGCGCCCGCCCCCGAACGGCAGGTACGCGGAGCGGTGATGGCTCCGCGCGTTCTCACCCATGAAGCGGTTCGGGTCGAAGGCCTCCGGCTCGGGCCACCAGCGCTCGTCGTGGTGGATCGCGTGGACCGGCACGATCACGGTGGCGCCTCGCGGGATCTTGTGCCCGTCGATCGAGTCGTCGCGGACCGCGACCCGTGGGATCGCCCACGCGGGCGGGTAGTAGCGCATCGCCTCCTGAAAGCAGGCCGTGGTCCAGGGCAGCTTCGCTACGTCATCCACGGTGGGGCGGCGCCCGCCCAGGACTTCGTCGACCTCGGCAAGCATCCGATCACGGGCACCCGGGTTGACGGCCAGCAGATACCACATCCAGGAGAGTGCGTTGGCGGTCGTCTCGTGGCCGGCGAGCATGAACGTCGTGACCTCGTCGCGGACGCGGCGGAGCGGCAGCTTGCCGTGCTCGTCCTCGGCGCTCAGGAGGAGGTTCAGCAAGTCGCCGGTCTCCGACGGAGCCGTTCGGCGCTCGTCGATCAGCCCCCACACGGCGTCGTCGACGGTGCGCATCACCCATTGCAGGCGGCCGAGCGGCGGCGGCAGCACGGGTGCATGGTGGATCGCCTCCGCGACTCCCCGCATCAGCCAGACGGGCGGCGCGGCCACCATCAACAGCCGGGTCGCGACTTCCGCGGATCGGAGGCCGGTGGTGACCACGGACTTCATCTGGCGCGCGACATCCCCGAACTGATGGCCGAAGAGCGCGGCGCCGACGACGTCCATCGTCAGCTCGGTCATCGAGCCGGTCATGTCGATCTCGGCGTGCGGGTCGACGCCGCTGACGAAGTCCTCGATCGGATCGATCATCAGGTCGACCATGCCGCGGACGTGGCGCTTCGACATCACCGGATTGAGCATCATCCGGTGCCGCCGCCAGGACTCGTCTTCGTCGGTGAACAGGTTCAGGCCGAGGACCGCGCGCAAGAGCTCGTACTCGATCGACTTGTGGTAGCCGTCCGCGTTTAAGTGCAGGACGTGATCGACGTACTCGGGATTCGAGATCGCGAAAACCAGACGCCGCCCGACCCGCCAGCGAACGATGTCCGAATCGACCGCTCCCTGGACGATCTGACCGTCGATCGAGAGGCCTTTGGTCACCATCTCCCGGGCGACCGTGAATCCGCTCAGCTTGGGTGTCTTGCGCCGAGGGGCGGTGGCGGCGGGGGTCAAGCCGTCGCTCCCAGCCGCCCGGCGAGGTAGCTCGCCTCGAGCTTCCCCAGCTCGGTTTCGGGCTCGTCGCCGTAGAGCCATTCGCGGGTGATCGAGAACCAGCGGTTCGACGCCTCGAGCTGGCCCAGCAGCCCGATCAGGAGCATGATCGAGCGCATCATCACCAGGTGCTCGGCGGGCAGCGTCAGGGATTCGAAATCGTCGGCGCCCTGCATCTGGGTGTAGCGGCGCATCATCTCCCCGGTCCGGGTTCCGTCGACCGTGTGCTCTTCGGGGATGAACGTCCATCCGAAGATGGCGTCGTAGGCCTCCAGAAACGGCTCGGCAAGCGCGGGATCGGCCTCCAGGGCACCGACTTGGACCATCACCTCGAGCAGGGCTTCGGCATCCTTGGCATGCGTGGCCCGATGCGCGGCCAGCATGCTCTCAAGCTCCGCCTCGCTCAGCCGCTTGAAGAAGCCGAAGTCGAGGAA
Source organism: Actinomycetota bacterium (assembly GCA_030859475.1). Lineage (GTDB taxonomy): Bacteria > Actinomycetota > Thermoleophilia > Solirubrobacterales > 70-9 > JALZKA01. Next base: position 27,312 of record JALZKA010000003.1, on the reverse strand, counting down.
CGCCACGCGGTCGTCGGCCATGAACAACGCGTTCCCGGGGTGGGGATCGCCGTTCAGCAGGCGATGGCGCATCGGGCCGGAGACGTAGAAGCGCACCAGGATCTCCCCGATCCGGCTCCGCTCCGCGGCGCTGCGCCTCCTGACCTCGGCGAAGCGCTCGCCCTCGACGAAGTCCATGACAAGCACCCGCTCGCGACAGAGGTCGCCGACCACCTGGGGCACGTAGATGAACGGATGATCCCGATAGGCGCGGGCCATCGCGCGCTGATTCGACGCCTCCAGCTCGTAGTCGAGCTCCTCGGAGATCCGCTCGCGGATCTCGTCGGCGATCGCGCCGGTGTTGATTCCAGGGGCGATCACGTTCAGGAGCCGGAGCGCGAGACGCAGGTTCTTCAGGTCGGCGTGAATCGCCTCGGCGATGCCCGGGTATTGGACCTTGACTGCCACGTCCCGCCCCTCGCGGGTCGTCGCCCGGTGGACTTGGCCGATCGAGGCGGCGGCGATGGGATCCTGGCCGAAGTCCGAGAAATGGTCGGCGAGGGGCCCGCCCAGGTCGTCGCTTATGACCCTTTCGATCGCTTTGAAGCTGACCGGGTCGGCGTCCTGCTGAAGGGTGGCCAGGATCTCCTGAAACTCGGGCCGGACCGCTTCCGGCACGAGCCCCATGTCGACGGCGGACAGGGTCTGCCCGACCTTCATGGCCGCGCCGCGCATGCCGCTGAAGACCTTGACCAGCGACCGGGCGGACTTGAGCTGCTGGCGGGCGGCCGACGCTTGGCGCGCATCGGACGAGCCGGAGGCCGAAACGGCCTTGGCGGTCGCGCTGCGGGCGGCGACCTGGGCCGCCGCCCCGGTCATCGTCGCTGCGCGCCGGACTCGTGATCCTCTGATCTCGTCGTCTGCCATTGTCGCACTGAGCTTCGGTTCATCGATCACTTGATCGACAACGTCCTGGCACTGTAGCATCATCGATCAGATGATCGATGAAGTGCTTCTAAAACCCAGGGGGAAGACCCGCGCCCAGCAGCGCGCGGCGAGCCGCCAGGCCATCCTCGAGGCGACCACGGCTTGCCTGGTCGAGGACGGGTACGCCGGCCTCACCACTCGCCGCGTGGCGGAGCGCGCCGGCGTGGCGCAGAGCACCCTGATGCACCACTTCCCGACCCGGGAGAGCCTGCTGATCGAGGCCGTGACCGATCTCGCGCTGACTCTGGCCGACGATGCGCTGGATCAGCTCGACCTGTCCGCCCTGCGCGAGCCCAAGCACCGCGAGGCCGTAATCGACGCCGCCTGGAAGCAGTTCACCACCCCCCAGGCGCTCGCGGCGGCCCAGCTATGGGTGGCAGCGTGGTCCGAGCCGGAGCTGGCGAAGGCGCTGCGGGACCTCGAGCGCCGGATCGAGGAGATCCTGGCAGCGACATCCGCGACCCTGTTTCCGGACCAGTTCTCCACCCCTGAGTGGGACGCGCTGCTCGACGCGGCAATCTCGCTGATCCGCGGCCTCTTGATGGCGATCCCGATCTCCGGCCGCGCTGAAGTCGAGCGGCGCTGGCAGGCGATCAAGCCGCTCCTCCTCACCACTGCGGACCGCGCTTTCGAAGCCGGCTAGGGCACGGTTTCGTCCAACGGCGCGGCCTCGACCGCGCTCAGGAAGCTGGCGGCAACCGGTGCGGCGAACTCGCCGCCGGAAGCCGCGTCCTCGACGATCACCGCGACCGCTATGTCCTCGCGCCCGGCGATGAACCAGCCGTGGGTGGGAGGTGGATCGCCGTCCTCGTACTCGGCGGTGCCCGACTTGCCGATCGGCTCGCCCGGCACGCTCGCGAGGGCAGTGCCGGTCCCGGATGTGATCACCGACCGCATCAGGACTCGCAGGGCGTCAAGCGCCTCCGACTCGATCGCCTCGCCCTCCTCCGAGGGATCTTCATCCAGTAGGCGGGGCTGGCGCCAGGTCCCATCGACCACGGTGGCCACGACCCCGGCCATCGCCAGCGGGCTCGCCAGGATTCGCGCTTGGCCGATCATCGCCGCAGCCTGCTCGGTGTCGTCGCGGCTCCTGGGAACGTCGCCGGCGAAGCTGTCGACGCCGAGGTCGTAGGAGCGCCCGAGGCCGAACATCGTCGCCGTGTCCTTCAGCGCGGCGTCGTCGAGACGATCGGCGAGCGACACGAACGCCGTGTTGCAGGACTGGGCGAAGTCGGTCGAGAACGGCACGGCGCCCGCCGCCGATCCCTCGAAGTTGACGAACTCGCGACCGCCTGCTTCGATCGACTCCGGGCACTCCACCGTTTCCGCGGGGTCGAGGCCGTCCGCCAGGAGAGCGGCGGTTGAGATCACCTTGAAGGTCGAACCCGGCGCATATCGCCCGGCCAGGGCACGGTTGAAGCCGTCCTCCGTGGGCCGGTTGGCGACGGCCAGGATGTTGCCGGTGGACGGCTCGATCGCGATCAGGGCGGCCGTCTCCTGCTCGGCGAGCGCCTCCTCGGCCGCCGACTGGATGTCCATGTCAAGCGTGGTCTTCACCGGCTCCCCCGACGCGCCATCGACCGTCTCGAGCTTCTCGACCGGGACCCCCTTGGCGTTCCGGATCACGACGGAGCGCTCTGGGGTGCCGGCCAGCTCCTCCTCAAACGCCTCCTGCAAACCGGATTGGCCGACCACGTCGTCGACGTCCAGCTCGCCTTGCGACTCCTCGAGCTGCTCCGCCGTAACGGGGCCGACGCTCCCGAGCAGTGCGCGGGCGAAGTCCCGTGTCGGCGCCAGCGGCAGCTCGCGGTTGCCGAATTCGATGCCCTCGAACTGGCTCAGGGTGCCCTCGACCGCTGCGAACTCGTCCTCGCGCAAGGTGATCGCGGGGACGAAGCTCCCCGGCTCAGCCTTCTCGATCGACGCCCTCAGGGTCTTGCCACTCGTGTCGGTGCTCTCGACGATCGCGGTGATCGCCGCGCCGGCGTCCTCGAGCTTCTTCGGGACCACTCCGACCTCGACGACCGGGCGCAGCGCGACCAGCTCGGCGCCGTTGCGATCCAGGATCGGCGCGCGTTCGGGAAACTCCTCCGTGGTGCCGAGGCGCTCGCCATCCTCAGTCAAGTCGGGATGGATGACGGTGGCGCTCCAGTTGATGAGCCAGTCGCCATCCACCTGGATCAGCGGCACCCTGCGATTCACGTATGTGAACGCCCCGATCTCGGGCACCTCCCAGGCCATGCGAACCGTTGCCTCTGCGGTTTCGCCCTCCTGCTCGACCTCCTCGACCGTCGCGTCCAGCTCCGCCCCGTCAAGCCCGTCGATGTTCGCTTGGAGCTGGTCGGTCACCAGGTCGGCGTCGCCGTTGGTGAGCGCCGCCGCTGACTCCAGCTCGGCCGCCTCGATCGCGGCGAAGAACTTGTTGGCGGCGTCCGCGGGATCCGGGGCGGAAAGCGTGCGGACGATGACCACCAGGACCGCGGCGAACGCCAGCCCCAGCGCGGCGAGCACCATCAGCTGGCGTCGGTTGAGAAGCGCATCGCCCTCCATGACGCCTAGAGATTAGGCGTACCCCCTGGAAATCCCCCCAAACTGGGGCGTATCGTGCACCCGTGGAAGTCGTCGAGATCGAAACGGCCCGCGGGCCGGCGCGAGCCCAGATCGAGCTGCCTGCCCGGTCCTCCGGCGCGGCGGGCGCGCTGATCCTGGGCCACGGGGCCGGGGGAGGGATCCAGGCGAAGGACCTGCTCGTGGCGGCGGAGGCGGCGCGAGGCCGCGGCCTCGCCGTCGTGTTGGTCGATCAGCCCTACCGGGTGGCCGGTCGCAAGGCGCCGGCTCCCGCGCCGCATCTCGACCAGGCATGGGTGGCCGTCGTCGAGCACCTGCGGGCGAATCACCTGCGCGACCATCCTCTGATCGTCGGTGGGCGCTCGATGGGCGCCCGCGTCGCGTGCCGGACGGCTGCTGAGGTGGGCGCGATCGGGGTTCTTTGCCTGGCGTTTCCGGAGCGGCCCCCGCAGCGCAGGGGCAAGTCAATGCCACCCAGCCGGCAGGCGGAGCTGGACGCGGTCGTGGTGCCGACGCTCGTCGTCCAAGGCATCGGCGATCCGTTCGGGATGCCCCGGGCCGGCCCGAGCCGCGAGATCGTGAAGGTCGCTGGAAACCACAGTCTGACCTCGGACTTGGACGCCGTGGCCGCCGCGGTCGAGGAATGGCTGGCGCGGGTTCTGCCTTGAGCCCTGGGCGTCGCCCGAGGGCGGCTTAGAGCGCGATCGCGGCCGGCTCGACCTTGGGCGCCTCCGAGGTGATGCGCTGCGACAGCCCGAGGAAGCGCGCGAGCTCCGGGTAGAACACCGGCTTGCCGCTGGTCAAGAACGCGGCTGACAGAGCGCGTTGCGGGTCGGCCCAGCCGAGAATGTTGGTGAAGCCCAGGTGACCGAACGCGTGCTGGGTGTCGCGCCCGTAGAGCGAGACGATCTGCGCGCCGAGCATCAGGCCGTAGCTGAAGCGGGTCGGGAAGCCCAGCGAGAAGTCGATCTCCATGTGTGACTGTTCGGTCAGGGCGGTGCGGATCGTCTCCGGCTCGATCACCCGGACGCCGTCGAGCTCGCCGCCGCGGCGCATCACCTCGAAGAAGCGCGAAAGCTCGTTCGCCGTCGTCACCAGGTTCCCGGCGGGGACGACGGCGGTCAGGAATCGGGGGTCGGTGGCTGCCTCGACTAGCTCGCCCAGCGGCAGGCCGAGCGCGCGGGTCAGCAAGGTGGAGAGCGGCGGCAGCGGCCTGGCGCCCGTCAGGTAATCGCGGGCGACCTTGTCGACGTCATCGGGCGCGACCCCGTAATTGGTCCAGCGGAAGCCGAGCGGGTTGAGGAACTCGTCGGCCAGCGCCTGGCGAATCGGCTTGCCGGTGGTGCGTTCGATGATCTCGCCGAGGATGTAGCCGCCCGAGATCGCGTGGTAGGCAAGCCGCTTGCCGGGCTCGCTCGCCGGCTTGGCCTCGCAGAGGATCCGCACGAGCCGATCGCGGTCACCGACCGCGTCCAGGTCGAGGGCGTCGCGCGGCAGGTTCGGGACCCCCGCCCGATGCGACAGCACCTGCCCGATGGTGATCTCACCCTTGCCGTTGGCCTCGTAGCCCGGGATGTGGTCGGCCACACGGTCCTCGAGTGCGAAGTGGCCGCGTTCGATCAGCTTGTGGGTCAGAAAGGCGGTGACGCCCTTCGCGGCCGAGTAGACGGTGAACGGGGTATCTGGCGTCACCGGGAGCTTCGGCGTCTTCGAGTTGTCGGTCGGCCCGTTGCCCAGCGAATGGCCGATCGCGCGGTCGAGGACCACGTCGCCCTGGTAGCGCACGCAGAGTTGGATCGCGGGGTGGACGCCGGAGCGGTACCAGGACTGGGCCGCCTTCCAGATCCGCTCGACGCCCGCCTCGCCCATCTGCCCACCGGCCGGCGCCTCGACGCCGACCGTGGTGACCTCGTCCAGGTCTTTGGGAACGTGGATCCGGCCCAGGATGTCGGGTACGAACGGGAGGCGAGGGACGGAGGGAACGCCGGGCACGGTGGCTCGAACGCTATCGCCGGCCGCGGTCGGGGCGCCGCTCAGCGGCGGTCTCCTCGCCTAACAGGTACTCGGCGCGGGCCGACCGGCGAAGCGATCGGCGAGGTACTGGACGGCGCCCGGCGCCTCGGTCGCCACGGCGCCGACGTGCTCGCCCAGGAGGGTCCGGTTGTACTTCAGGGCGACGCCGCGGCGGCAATAGGTGGCCGCGAGCGCGTCCGTGGGGCCGATGGGATTCAACTCGTCGATGATCGAGTGCCACATGTAGATCGGGATCTCGGGCGCCCGTGCGCCGAGCCTGTTGGCGTCAAGCACGCGCTCGACCCTCGGAACGGCGAGCGGGTCGGCCACCGTGGTGAACTGGCGAAGCTTCGCGAAGGGGTAGCCCCCGGCGAACTGCTCGATGCATTGATCCCCGATCTCCCGGAACATCGCCCGGCCCGCCTCGTTTAGCAGCGCCCCGACCCTCATCTCGGGGTAGGCGCGGCTGAGCCCCACGGCCGCCGCAAGCTCGATGCCCGCGAAGAGGCCGCCATCGAGGTGGCGAGCGGTCGCCTCGACGTCCACCGGGGCGCCGCCGAACGCGGCGCCCTTGATTCGCAGGCGGGGGGCGTAGCTCGCGGCGAGCTCGGTCGCCCAGCCCGTCGCGTGACCGCCGCCCGAGTAGCCCCACAGGCCGACCGGGGTCCGCCGGCCGGCAAGCCCCAGTCGCCTGAAGCGCTGAGCGGCACGGATCCCGTCGAGGACGCCGTGGGCGGCCATCAGGCTGGCGATCCACTGCGAGTCCGGCCCCTCGTAGTCGGAGACGACGACCGCCCATCCGCGCATCAGCCCAAGCGCCATCGCGGCGAGCTCCGGGTTGTCGCCTTTGCGAAGCTCATACGAGGAGGCGCAGTTACGGGTCAGGCTGTCCTCGGCGGGCTGATAGGACAGAAGAGGACGCGGTCCCGCCATCCCATCCAGGGGCAGGATCACCGTGGCGACGGTTGCCACGGGCTCGCCGTGCGTGTCGTTGGTCCGGTAGAGCAGCTGCCAGGAGCGGAACGGCAACGGCAGGCCAAGGGCCGTCAGGTCGACCGGGCGGCTGCGCAGGATCGCGCCCCGTCGCACCTCGTCGAGGTGCCGGGGAGCCTTGTAGAAGGGATCGTGATCAGGCGCGGGCACCTGCGCTTCGGCGGCCGGCACGGCCAAGAGCGCGGCGGCGATGGCGAGGAGCGCGAAACGCCTAAGCATCGCGGGGTGCCCCGGCGATCATCGCGGTGGCCCAGACCTGGATCTCGGGCATCAGGTCGGTCAGCGGCCGCTCGCCTTCGCGCTCGAGCTCCTCCCGGACCAGCTCACGGACGCCGAAGACCAGGCCCCGGAACGCGCTCTTCGGAAGCCCGCCCAGCTCCGGGTTGCGCGCGCGCATGACCGCGTGCCGCTCGGCGATCATGCTCGCGAAGCCATGCGATGCCTCGCGGCGGCGGTCACGGGCGAGCTTGCCGGCGGTGTCCATCTCGACGATGAATGCCCGCGCGGCAACGCGGTCGCTCTCGAGGCCTCCCAGATAAGCCCCGAGCGTCCGGGCGACGAAGGTCTCCCAGTCGGCGTCCTCGGCGACCTCGGCTGTCATCGCGCTCAGCAGGTTGGCCGCGAAATCCGCGTAGGCGGCAAGCAGGCAGTCCTGTTTGTCGGCGAACAGGGAATAGAAGGCACCGCGTGAGACTCCGGCGCGCTCGGCCAAGGCACCGATCGTGACCGCGGAATAGCCGCCCTGCGCCAAGAGCGACGTGAACGCGGTCAGCAGGCGGGCGCGCTGCGACTCGGCGACCTGATCGCGGCTGAGCCCATGGGGGCCGCGGGGAAGGGGCTTGGCCGGGACGGGGGCGGTGCTTGGCATGCGGAGTACCGCGACCCCTACCCGCACAGGCGGCAGGTCGTCGTGAACGCATCGGAGCTGCTCATCAATGAAGTACCACTTAGTATTTCACTGTACCACGCTCACCTGGGGCCCGCGCCGGTGCCTTCGGCGGTCCGAATAGCTTGCGCGGGGGGCTATTCGGGATCGGCTTCGGTCTCGCGAAGCGAAGCCGACAGCTCGGCCAGGGAGCCCTCCAGCTCAGTCACTGCGGCCCGCAGGTCCTGCTGCTCCGGCCCGGGCTCCGGGTCGGCATCGGCCGGCGGCTGGGAGTCAGCCAGGTCCTCGAGCTCCCGGCGGGGGATGCCGTAGACGTTGGGCGCGTACCACTCCGCCAGGCCGCTGCCAAGCGCGCGCTCCAGCGCCTCCTGAAACTGCGGTGAGCGCGGTTCCAGCGCCAGGGTCTGGGCCAGCTCCTCGCGGCTGGCGACGCCGTTCTCCGAGAGCTGGCGGTGGATCCTCCGCGAGAGGGTGCGGGAGTCGCCGCCGGAGCGCAGGGTGTCGGCCACGCTGGCGACGGCCCCGAGCTGGGCCGCGCCCTGACGGGCCAGGAACTCGACCACGCCGGCCGCCGTGCGGACTTCGGGCCGGCGGCCCAGAAGGCTCGCGCCGGGAATCGCGGCGCCGACCTGGTTTACGAGCCGGCCCAGGTCGCCTCGCACCTTGTCAAGGCTCTCGTCGAGCTGGGCGCGGTCCGAGGCGGGCAGGCCCAGCGCCGTGTCCACGGCGTTCGACGCCTTGCGGGTCAGGACAAGCGCGTTGATCAACAGGTCGAGCTGTGAGCGAGGAGCCAAGGCGGCGATGTTCCCACACAGGGCGTGCGCGAAGGCTTGAGACGGCCGCGGGCGCAAACCACCCACCAGCGTCGATGTCCCCCGCCGCCATCGAGACCGTGATTACCCCGGTTATTCCACGTCGATCCCGGTTTCGATCGGACTCCGGCCAGTCAGCTCGCCCGCGCGGCGTTCGCCTCGATCGCGTCAAGGATCTGCGGCCACATCGCGCGTGGGAGGTCGTGGCCCATGTCGTCGATCTCCACGAGCCTTGCCCCCGGAATCGCCTTCGCCGTGGCGCGACCGCCGGAGATCGGCACCAGCCGGTCCAGCTTGCCGTGGATCACGGTTGTCGGTGCCTTCACCTGGGCGAGCAGTCGCGCCCGGCTTCGCGCTGCCGCGACGGCTCCCATGTGCCGGGCGGAGCCGGCCGGGTTGAAGCCGCGGTCGAAGCTGCGCAGCGCCTGCTCGCGAATCGCCGGCCCGTCGAAGTGGGGGTCGGGCGAGCCGATCACGCGGAACAGCCGCTCCGCGTGGGCGGCGATCTGCTCGCGACCCGCGGGCGGCCGGCGAAGCAGCTGGCGGATGATCCCCGGCGAAGGCTGACCGACGAACCTGCCGCCCGTCGTCGACATGATCGAGGTCAGCGAGCGCACCGCCCCCGGATGGTGGATGGCGAGCAGCTGGGCGATCATCCCGCCCATCGATGCGCCGACGACATGGGCAGGTGCCAGCTCCAGGGCGTCGATCAGGCGCCGGGCGTCCGCCGCCATGTCAGCGAGGGAATAGGAGCCGCGGACGGCGCGGCGGAGCGCCAGGTGCCGCAGGCCCGGCGGCCTGGCCGGGATGTGGGTCGAACGCCCGATGTCGCGGTTGTCGAAGCGCACCACGTGGAAACCGCGGTCAGCGAGCTCGAGGCAGAAATCGTCCGGCCAGGCGATCATCTGCACGCCCAGGCCCATGATCATCAGCATCGGCGGATCGGCGGGGTCTCCAAACGATTGGTGGCAGAGCGTGACCCCGCCGCCAACGTCCGTCAGCACCTCTTCGCCGATCGCGCTCGCGGTCATCGAGCGCGTGAGATTAGCCGCGGCGACCCGCCGGGACCGCATACGCGGAGTCCCGGCGGGCGCGCGGTTTCAGAGACTAAGCGGCTTGGACGTTGACCGCGCGGGGACCCTTGTCGCCCGCCTCGGCGTCGAACGAGACCTTGTCGCCCTCGTTCAAACGATGTCCGCCGTTGATCGCGCTCTGATGCACGAACAGGTCCTTCGAGCCGTCCTCCGGGCTGATGAACCCGAAGCCCTTCTCGTCGTTGAACCACTTGACTGTTCCAGTAGCCATTCTCGGCCTTTCTATTGCGTGGCTAGCGACCCTTCAGGTCGATTGCAAAAGAAACCGAGTACCGAAACGGATGCGCAAGCACGATGACCAAGCTCCATTTGCCTGGTCGTTTACACCTCGAAACTTACCACCCGAACCCGTAGACGCGCGTCCCGGATAGGCTCGGGCGATGTCTGAAGCCAGCAGCGGGCCCCTGGCGGGGCGCACCGCAGTCATGTCGGGCGGGAGCCGCGGAATCGGCCTCGCGATCGCCAAGCGGATCGCCGCGGACGGCGCCAACGTCGCTCTGATCGCGAAAACGGCGGCGCCTCACCCGAAGCTGCCGGGCACCGTCTTCACCGCCGCCGAGGAGATCGAGGAAGCCGGTGGCACGGCCCTGCCCATCGTCGGTGACGTCCGCGACGACGCCCAGGTCGCGGCCGCGGTCGCCCAGGCCGTGGAGCGCTTCGGCGGCATCGACATGGTCGTCAACAACGCCAGCGCGATCAACCTGGCGCCGATGGCGCAGCTCGAGGTTAAGCGGTTCGATCTGATGCAGACGATCAACACCCGCGGCACCTTCGTCCTGACCAAGGCCGCGCTGGAGCACCTGCGCGCCTCCGACCACGCCCACGTCCTGACCCTCTCGCCGCCACTTTCCGCCGATCCAAAGTGGCTCCACGGGCACTCCGCCTACACCCTGTCGAAGATGGGGATGACGATGCTGACCCTGGGCCTCGCCGCCGATGAGCCCGGGATCGGCGCCAATTGCCTGTGGCCGCGCACCCTGATCGCGACCGCCGCGGTCAAGAACCTGCTGGGCGGCGACGCGTCGATCGCCCGCGCGCGCACGCCCGACATCTATGCGGACGCGGCCTACGAGGTCCTGAAGCGTGATCCCCGGGAGTGCACCGGGAACGCTTACATCGACGACGAGGTCCTCGCCGAGGCGGGCGTCAGCGACCTCTCCAAGTACGCCAGCGCAGACGCGGATCTACAGCTCGACCTGTTCGTCGACGGCTGGCCCGCGTAGCTCCGGGTCGGTTGTCGGTTGACCTGGCCGCCCACCGGCCGGTAGGTTCCTACTCACGTGGGCTCTAGTGGTGAGGATCAAAATGAGGGGCGCGGCCGCGCCCCATTGGCGATCGCGCTGGGCCTGGTGGCCGCGGCGGTCGTGTACCTAGTCCTGTTCTCCGCCGGTGACGAGTACCAGGTAACCGGCGAGTTCTTGAACGCGAGCCAGCTCGTCGACGGGAACGAGGTGGTGATCGGCGGTGTCCCGGTGGGCAAGGTCAAGCAGATCAACCTGGGTGCCGACGGTATGGCGCTGGTCGACTTCTCGATCGATTCCGAATACGCGCCGCTGAAGCGTGGGACTGTGGCGCAGATTCGCTGGACATCGCTCTCCAGCGTGGCGCAGCGCCGGATCGAGCTGACGGTTCCGGCCGCGAACGCCGACGCGCCCGCGATCGAGGACGGCGGCATGCTGACGAAGGAAGAGACGATCGCCGAGGTCGACATCGACCAGATCTTCAACACGCTGAACGAGCGCACCGTTCGCGACTTCAAGCGCGTGATCCAGGGCTTCGCCCGCTCCTACGAGGGCGTCGAGCGCGACGCAAACCAGGGCTTTCGCTATTTGAACCCGCTCCTCTACCAGTCGCGCCGCGTGTTCGGTGAGCTGAGCCGGGACGAGCGCACCCTGGAGAACTTCCTAGTCGACACGTCCCGATTCTCCGGCGCCCTGGCCGATCGCGCCCCGGACGTCTCCGCCCTGGTCGGAAACCTGAACCGGATGATGACCGCGATCGGGGATCGCAAGGAGTTTCTCGCGCGTGGCATCGCGCTCCTTCCCGACTTCATGCGCAACGCCAACACCACATTCGTGAATCTGCGGGTCACGCTCGACGACGTGGACCCCCTCATCACCGCATCGAAGCCCGCGGTCGAGGAGCTGAGCCCCTTCCTCGACGAGCTTCGCGTGCTCGCCCGCAACTCGGTCCCGACCGTTCGTGACCTGCGGGCGCTCATCAAGCGCAGCGGGCCGGACAACGACCTGATCGAGCTCCAGCGCTTGCAGCCGAAGCTGCGCAAGATCGCGATCGGGTCCGGGTCGCCCAACTGCGGCCCGGGCGGCGAGGATCCGGAGGACTTCGAGGTGGTCGCCGACAACAAGTTCAGCCAGGGCGCCTTCGGCGAGGCGACCTGCTCGCTCACGAACAGCCTGACGAGCCTCGCCTTCTTCCGCGCCTACACGCCGGAGCTGGTCGGCTGGTTCGACGGCTTCAGCCACTCCGGAAACTCCGATGCGCTCGGCGGCATGGGCCGGGTGGGGACGACCTTCAACACCTTCACCCCGTCGTTCCCGTTCGTGCCCAGCCCCGCCACCCTGATGAGTCCCGAGCAGCAGCTCGCAGCGCTCAGCACGGGCTATGTGAACCGCTGCCCGGGCTCCGCCGAGCGGCCATTCCCCGGCGACGACTCGGTCCCGTTCACCGACCAGGGCGAGTACGACCTCACCGACGGCAAGGGCGGATCATGCGATCCCAATCAGGTGATCCCGGGGCCATGAGAAGAATCGGCGCACTCATCTCCCTTGCCGTAGCCCTGGTGGCGGCAACGATCGCCACGTCCGGCGCCGGCGCGGATGACGTCCGGACGTACAAGATCGAGATGTACAACGCCTTCGGCATCGTCGACCAGTCCGAGGTCCGGGTCGCGGGCGTCAACGCGGGGGTCGTGACCGACCTCGGGCTGAACGCGGCCAAGCAAGCGGTCGTCGAGGTCGAGCTGTCGGGTGACTTGGCCGTGCTGGGTTCCGACACCACCTGCGCCTCGGAGCCCCAGTCGCTGATCGCCGAGTACTTCATCGACTGCGAGCCGGCCGGCGAGCCGCTCCCCGAGGGCGCCACGATCCCGGCTTCCCGCGTGACGCAGACCGTCCAGCCGGACCTCGTGCAAAACACGCTGCGGGATCCGTTCAGGGACCGCTTGCGGTTGCTGATCAACGAGTTCGGGACCGGGCTCGCCGGTAACTCCGACGCCCTGAACGATGCGATCCGCCTCGGAGCGCCCGCCCTGACCGAGCTCCAGGGGGCGACCGCCACCCTGGCCCGGCAGCGCAACATGATCAGGGACCTGCAAAGCGACTCGCGGGAGGTGATCGACGAGCTGGCCAAGCGGCGCGAGGACGTGGTCCGGTTCATCGACGAGGCGGAGGATCTGGCCTCGATCTCGAATACCCGCTCCGACGATGTCGGCCACAACTTCGAGCGGCTCGACGACTTCCTGGCCGAGCTCGAGCCGACCCTGGCGGAGCTCGACAACCTGGCGCGGGAGCAGACCCCGCTCTTGAGCGACCTGGGCGCCGCGGCGCCTGAGCTGAACCGCCTGGCGACGAGCTTGCCGCCCTTCAACCGCGAGGCGTTGGGCGCCCTGACGACGCTCGGCGACGCGGCCGACGTTGGCCGCCGCGCCCTGGGCGCCCGCGGCCAGGCGGTGATCGCGAGCCTGGCCCGAGCCGGCCGCAACGCGCCGATCACGGCGGAGATCCTGGCCGACCTGCTGCGCGATCTGGACGATCCCCGCCGCGCGGTCGAGATCGACGAGCGGGTGGCCGATGTAACCGACCGGACCTCGACCGAGCCCGGGACCCGCAACACGATGGGTTACACGGGCCTCGAGGGCTTCATGAACTACGCCTACTACCAGGCGCTCGCCCTGAACCAGTTCGACCAGGTAGGCCACATGCTTCACATCGGGCTCTACGAGGCAAATACCGGCGACTGCGGGGCATTCTCCTCCGGTCGTGACCCGGCGACGGGCGAGCTCAAGATCCCGCTGCAGCCGGGCGCAACGGAGGTCAGCCTCGAGAATGCGGCCGACTGCATCAGCTGGCTCGGACCCAAACAGCCAGGCATCACCGAGGATCTGAACCTTCCGAAGTATCACCCGTCGGTCTGCCCCGAGGGGACCAAGCCGGAGGCTGCCCGGATCGAGCTTTGCGATCCCGATGACGCCACCAGCCGGGCAGCGGGCTCCCGGGCGAATCGCTCCGGGCGCAGCGCGAACGCCGGCGGGCCCGGCGAGCGGCCCGGCAGCCTCCCCGGGCCGGGTCTGCCGCAGACACCGGAGGACATCCGCGGGCAGCTCGAGGACCTGCTCGACCTGCCGGACGGGGTCCTCGACCGGGGCGCCCTGGGCAAACGGGGCGGCAAGGGCGGAATCCGCGCAGGCGCCGACCGGGCGGCAGAGGACCTCCTCGACTTCCTGTTCAAGCCATGAAGAGAAGCCCTGCACAAGTCCTCGCCTCATCGCCGACCCTGGTCGGCGCGGTCACGACGCTGATCGCGATCGTGACCGTGTTCCTGGCCTACAACGCCAACCAGGGCCTGCCCTTCGTGCCCGTCTACAAGGTGTCCGTGGACGTTCCGAACGGGGCCCGGGTGGGCAACAACAACGAGATCAGGATCGGCGGAACACGGGTCGGCGTCGTCGAATCGATCGAGCCGGTGGTGAACAATGACTCGGCTCTGACCGCCCAGGCGGACGGGGCTCCGGATACGTCGGTGGCGCCCGTTTCGGCGCGGCTCAACCTGAAGCTGGACAAGTCGGCAGCGCCGATCCCGAAGGACTCGATCTTCAGGATCCGCTACCGGTCAGCCTTCGGGCTCAAGTACCTGGAGATCGTCCGTGGCACGGGCAGCGACGCCCCCGAGGGGTTCGTCTTCAATGGCCTCGACGACGGCGAGATCTGCGCCCTTCCCGTCGACCCGGAGAAGTTCTCCGAGGAGTCCGAGGATCCGGCGAGGAACGGCTGCTTCCAGTCGCAAAACGAGTTCGACTCGGTCAACAACACGTTCGACGCCAGGACCCGCCGGGCCGGCCGCGACAACCTCGTCGGCTACGGCGGTGGCTTCGCGGCGCGCGGGCCGTCCCTGAACGACACATTCCAGACCCTGGCGCCGTTCTTCACCTTCCTGAAGCCTGTCGCCGAGGTGCTGAGCGACCCGGCGACTCGTTTCGACCGGTTCTTCCCGGCCCTGGCGCGGACGCAGAAGCTGGTCGCGCCGGTCGCGGTCGAGCAGGCCGAGCAGTTCGCGTTCGCCGCGATCGCCTTCGCCGCGATCACCTCCGATGCGGCCAAGCTCCAGGAAACGATCGAGGAGGGCCCGCCGACGCTCGAAACCGGGATCAGCCTGCTGCCCGCCCAGCGCGAATTCCTGCGCAAGTTCGCGCTGGTCTCACACGAGCTGCGGCCCGGGGTCAGGGACCTGCGTACGGCCCTGCCTGCGCTGAACGAAGCCATCGAGGTCGGGACCCCGGTCCTGGCCACGAGCCCGCAGGTCAATCGCCGCCTCGAGGGCGTCTTCCGCGAGCTGAACCAGCTGGTGCGCCAGCCCACCACGCAGATCGCGATCGATCGGCTGGCCACTACGTTCGACACCGCTCGGCCGCTTGCCGAGTACGTGGTGCCGGCGCAGACCGTCTGCAACTACTGGAACTACTGGTTCACCTTCGTGCCCAACGGGCTTTCGGACCGTGACCAGGTCGGGCATACCTTCCGCCAGACCCTGACCCGCTTCCCGGCTGCTCCCCTCCTGGCCGAGAGCGGCGTGGGTGGCTACTCGGGAATCGGCGCCAACGGCAAGGCCGGTACCACCGATCCGGGCGTCTTCAAGCCGTACGAGATCCCGATCACGAACACCCACCCCTACGGCCCCACCGGGCAGCGCAACGCCGATTGCCAGCCAGGCCAGGCGGGCAACCCACTCGGCCGGATCCGCGTTCCGGGCCAGCCGCGTTCGTCGCCCGCCAACCGGGTCTCCGACCTGCCCGGATCGCGCGGGCCGACGACCCTGTTCTACGGCACCGACCAGAAGCGCAGCCAGGCTGACACCAGGATTCCGGGACGCGCGCCGGAGACCTGGAGGAGGCTGGGCCGATGAGGACCGCGGAGCGCCAGCGGCGCCTATCCGACTGGGTGGTTGGGCTGATCATCGTCGCGATCATCGCGGCGGGCTCATACCTGGCGTACACCAAGTCCCTGCCGTGGTCGAAGGGCTTCGAGGTCACGGCCACCTTCAGCAACGCACACAGCCTGCGCTCGACCGCGCCGGTCCGGATCGCCGGCGTCAACGTCGGCGAGGTGACCGCGGTCGAGCGGGTCGAGGGCTCGGAGGAAGCGGCCGCCGCGGTGACCATGGAGATCACGGATAACGCGCTGCCGGTCCACTCCGACGCGAGCTTCAAGATCCGGCCGCGGCTGTTCCTGGAAGGCAACTACTTCATCGAGCTGCGACCAGGCAGCCCGAGCGCGGAGTCGATCGATTCCGGCCACTCGTTCCCCGTCAACCAGACGTCCACCTCGGTCGGCCTCGACCAGGTCCTGACCACGCTGCAATCGGACGTCCGCAGCGACCTGCAGACGCTGCTGTTCGAGCTTGGCAAGGCCCTCACGGTCCATGGGGGCGCCGACGGCTTCCGTGAGCTTCACCGCTCGTCGCCGCGCGCCTACCGCTACACCGCGGTCGTCAACGAAGCGTTCCTCGGAACCGAGCAACATGACCTCTCGGGGACGATCGCGGGACTCGAGAAGGTGCTCGGCGGGCTCTCGAAGAACCAGCGCGAGCTGTCGGACCTGGTCACTCACTTCGCGACCTTCACGGGCTCCTTCGCCGCCGAGGACGAGGCATTGGCCCGCGCGATCGAACAGCTGCCGGACACGCTCGCCGCGGGTACCCCCGCGTTCACCGACCTGAACAAGGCGTTCCCGTCCCTTCGGGCGTTCGCCCGTGAAGCACTCCCCGGGGTGCGCTCGACACCGGCGGCGCTGCGCGCCTCGCGCCCCTTCTTCGCCCAGCTCGGCGCCCTGATGGGTCCTTCCGAGCTCGGAGGCCTGGTCTCCGATCTGCGCCCGACGGTCCCCAAGCTGATCAATCTGGCGCAAGGCAACCTGAGCTTCCTGGAGCAGTCACGAGCCCTCTCCTCCTGCTTCAACGAGGTCATCATCCCCTGGTCGAAGAGCGAGGTCGAGCCCGTCGACCTGACCGGCATCTTCTATCCGCACGATTCATTCGGGCACACGTTCGAGGAGACCTCCTACGGCATCACGGGCATCGCCGGCGAGAGCCGCTCGGGTGACGCCAACGGCCAGCACCTTCGGGTCCTGGGAGCCGGCGGCAGCAACCTGGTCAGGGTCCCCCAGCTCGACGGCACCACCGACCAGGCCTTCGGCCTTACCCAATTCCCGATCTTGGGGGCGATGCCCAGGTTCACGGACTCCGCGCGACCGGCGTTCAAGCCGAATGCCCGCTGCGAGCGCCAGGAGCGCCCGAGCCTCCAGGCCGGAGTCGGCTCGCCGCCGCCCCAGAGCACCGTAGCGGCGGGCCTTCAGGGGCCCGAGGCGCTGAGCGGCGCCGAGCTACGGACGTTTGAGCAGTACTCGGATTTGATCACGCAGGTCGCCGCGCAGGGTGACGCCGCGGATCCCAAGCTCGTCAAGCAGGCCACCCGCGCCATGGGCCAGCTCGGCCTCCCGGCCGAGGGCCTCCCGGAGATTGCACGATGAATCGACGGGCGATCACCGACAACGTCAGCCAGATCATCGCGATCGCGGCCCTCTTCGTGCTCGCGACAGGGATCAGCTACTACATCCTTCAGGAGCAGCGCCTGCGGATCCCCGTGCTGGAGGAGAAGCCGTTCGAGCTGAAGGCCGAGTTCGAGACCGCGCAGGCCGTCGTCCCGGGCCAGGGCCAGACGGTGCGGGTGGCCGGCGTGCGGATCGGCGACGTCCAGCGGGTGGATCTCGAGGACGGGATCGGCGTCGTGACCTTCGCGATCGATCGCGAGTTCATCCCGATTTACCGCGACGCCACGGTGCTGATGCGCCCGACCACCGGGCTGAAGGACATGTTCTTCGATCTCGATCCGGGGACCCAGGAGGCTGGCGAATTCGCGGAAGGGGAGCGAGTTCCCCTGGTCAACACCGCGCCCGACGTGAACCTGGACGAGATCCTCGCCGCCCTCGACGCCGACACGCGTTCGTATCTGCGCCTGCTCCTGGTCGGGGCGGGGAAGGGGCTCGATGGCCGCGGCGAGGACCTGGGGAAGCTCCTTGGGAGCCTCGGCCCGATCAACCGCGACCTCGGTGCGCTCAACGAGCAGGTCGCGAAGCGCCGGGTGGACATGGCGAACCTGATCCACAGCTTCAATGTGCTGACGACAAGGGTCGGGCAGGCCGAGGGCGAGCTGACCCGCCTGGTCAGCTCGTCGCGCCAGGCCCTCGGGACCATCGCCGAGCGCGACCCGGACCTGCAGCGGGCGATCTCGCTGCTGCCCGGGACGCTCGAGCAGGCGGAGACCACGTTGAACAGCCTCTCGGCCTTCGCCCAGGTCATGGGCCCGGCTTTCAACGACCTGCGGCCCTTTGCCCGCAATCTGGACGAGCTCAACGCCTCCAACGTCCAGTTGGCGGAGGCGGCCACTCCGGCGATACGCGACCAAATCCGGCCCTTCGTACGCACCGCTCGCAAGTCGATCCCGGACCTGCGCGTGGCTGCGGACCGCTTCGGCAGGGCGTCGCCGCGCCTGACCGTGCTCACGCGGAAGCTGAACCGCCTCTTCAACATGGCGGCCCGAAACCCCGGCGGCGCCGAGCCAGCGGGCACGCCCGGGCGTAACGAGGGGTATCTCTACTGGTTCAGCTGGCTGGGCCACAACTCGACCAGCGCCTTCTCCGCGGCCGACGGCAACGGCTTCTACCGCAAGATCTACCTGACGATGGGCTGCGCCCAGGCCCGCGAGCTGATCGCTGCGCCCACGCCGGCGGCCGGCGCCTTGACGCAGCTGCTGACCGGAATCACCGACCCGCTGCTGGAAAGCCTCTGCACGGACGTGGGGGGTTGAGCTAATGCAGAAGCATGCGCCATCGCCAGTTCGGATCCTGATCGCGGTCGGCTTCGCGGTCTCCTGCTTCCTGCTGATGCTTTACCTCTGGATCTCCTTCGGCGGGCCCACCCCGCTGGGGTCGAAGAGTTACCGGATCACCGCCTACTTCCCGGAGGCCACCCAACTTGCCGTCGAGTCAGACGTGCGAATCGGGGGCGTTTCCGTCGGCAAGGTCAAGGCTTTGGAGTTGGCGCCGATCGATGCGCGCCTGAACGGCAAGGACACCACTGCGGCAGAGATCGAGATCCAGCCCCAGTACGCCCCGATCTCCACCGACGCGCGGGCCATCCTGCGCCAGAAGACCCTCCTGGGCGAGACCTACGTCGAGCTGACTCCCGGCACGGAGCCGGCTGATGGAGCCGCCCCGGTGTCGCTCGGGGCGCAGGCCGCGGGGACGGACGCGGACGCGGAGGGCGTGGAGGCGCTCGAGGAAGGTGGCTCGCTCGGCGTCGGTCAGACCGAGGAGGCAACCGAGATCGACGAGATCTTCAACGCCTTGGACGACGAGACCCGCGGCGCCTTCCAGCGCTGGCAGAAGAGCGCTTCGGCGGCGATCCGAAACCGGGGCGGCGACTTCAACGACGCGCTCGGGAACCTGGCGCCGTTCCTGACCGATGCGACCGATGTGTTCGAGATCCTCGAGGGCCAGGAGACGGCGCTGCGCGGCGTGATCCGCGACACCGGCACCACGTTCGAGGCGCTCTCGGAGCGCGGCGGCGAGTTGACGAACGCGATTCGGGGCGGGCGCAACACGTTCGACGCGCTCGCCTCCGAGGACGCGGCCCTGGCGGAGGTCTTCCAGATCCTGCCGACCTTCCAGCGCGAGTCGCGCGCGACCTTCATCCGGCTCGATGACTTCCAGCGCAACGCGACCCCGCTGATCGACGCGCTGCTGCCCGTGGCGCGCAAGCTCAGCCCGACCCTCGCCGACGTGCGCCGCCTCTCGCCGGACCTGCGCGATCTCTTCCACGACTTGGAGGACCTCGAGCGTGTGTCGATGCGAGGCCTGCCGGCCCTGCGCGACTTCCTGAACGGGCTGGCGCCGGTCCTGGACGCGCTTGATCCCTTCCTGGCGAACCTGAACCCGATCATCGACCACCTCGAGTACCAGAAGGCGACGACCGCCGACTTCCTCGCCGGTCCCGCGGTGTCGCTGTCGGGCACGGTCGAGGGCCTCCCGGGAGACCCGGCACCGCGGCACTACCTGCGCCAGCTCTCCGTGCTCGGCACCGAGTCGCTCTCGATCTGGCCGACGCGCTTGCCGACCAACCGTGGTCACGGCTATTTGGCCGATGGGGTCCTGAATAGCCCCGACGCGGCCCGCAACGGGATCTTCCCGAACTTCGACTGCGTCAACACCGACTTCCGGCCGGCTCTGGGTGGCGACCCCGACGAGGACGAGATCCTGCCCGGCGAGACGGTCGAGGACGTCAACATGGGCAACCCGCCGGACGCGCGCTTCGCCCCGTGCTGGATCCAGGGGGAGTACCCGGGCTTCGGGAACGGCCGCGGGCCGGAAGTCTTCGCCGACCCGTAACCGCCCTCGGACGGACCGCCTGCATCCGGCTCTCCGGGGACCGGGCATCCATGCCCTGCCGAGGACACGGGGAGGCTGCCTCCGGCGGGACACGCTTGATTCACGGCTTACGCCGCTCATCGGATACGTGCCCCCTCGGGTGACTCCCCGGAGACCCGGATCGCAGCCGTCCCGTCGAGCGCACCGTTACCCGCACCACCCGCACCACCCCCGAACGTCCCTGGCTGCACGCTATTGAGGGCCGTGCGGGACGTTCGACGAGCCATCCCGCATCGAACGTCCTTCGCTGCACTCCAGGGAGGGCCGTGCGGGACGTTCGACGTGAACGGGGGGCGGAGGCGCCGGGGTGGTACGTAAGCTATGCTCTGCGTACCATGGCTACCATGCTCCCTGAGCGCCACGAGGCCGATGCTCTTGTGCCGGATCCCGGGTCGCCGACCTGGCGGCATTCGTCCGACGGGCGCCTGATGGCCGGATCGGGTTATGCCCTGACGATCCAGGTCGCGCATCCCGTGGTCGGGGCCGGGGTCCTGGATCACTCCAACTTCAAGGACGATCCGTGGGGGCGTCTGCTGCGGACTCTCGACTTCACCACCAGCATGGTCTACGGCGGCCCGGAGCTCGCGTGGCAGACCGGCCGGCGCGTGCGCGCGATGCACCAGCAGATCAAGGGCTTCCTGCCGAATGGCGAGCGCTACCACGCGATGGAGCCTGAGGCCTACGCGTGGGTCCACGCCACGCTCGCGGACGCGATCGTCAGGGGCAACGCCCATTTCGTTCGGCCGATCCCGGCCCGCGAGCTGGAGGTCTTCTGGCAGGAGTGGCGCGCGATCGGCCGCCTCCTGGGCGTCCGCGATCGCGACTTGCCCGCTAGCTGGGTGGAGTTCGGGCCCTACTTCGACGCGATGGTCAGCGATCACCTCGTCCGCACTCAATCCGTTGACGACGTGCTCGAGGTGATGGCGCAGCCCCCGCCCCCGGCAGTCCGGGGTATTCCCAAGCCGGTTTGGAGCACGATCCGCCGCCCGGCCGCACGCGGCGGGCGGATCGGCACGATCGGGCTGATGAGCCCGGCGTTGCGCCACAAGCTGGGTCTCAAGTGGACCCGGGCCAACGATCAAGAGTTCCGTGCGATCGGCCGGGCGTCCCGTGCCGCGGGGCCGCTGTTGCCCGGGTCGATCCGCGAGTTCGGACCGAGTTACCTGCGCTGGCGAAGCGAGGCGATCGCTCGCGGCGAGGTCGCGTCCGGCAAGGGCACCAAATTCGCCCCAGGGCTGAATCTGGACGCGGCGGCCGGCCCGGAGTAGCCCGATGTCGGCCGCCACCCTTTTGGAGCGAGCGTTCGTCGCGGCGGCCGAGCCGCCCAGCGATGCGACAAGCGCGCGGATCCTCGATGCTGCCCGCGACCTCGTCGCCGCCTCCGGGCTGAAGGCGCTGACGATGGACGACGTGGCCGTGCGGGCAGGGGTCGGGCGGATGACCGTCTACCGCCGTTTCGGCGACCGCGACGCAATGATCGATGCGCTCGCGGTTCGCGAGGTGAAGGCGTGCCTGGCCGCCCTGGACGAGGCCGTGGACGTCGACGATCCGGTTCCGGATCAGATCGCCGCGGGTTTCGTGACGAGCTTGCGACTGATTCGCACGCACCCGCTGCTCGACCGGTTCGCGCGCCACGAGCCGGGGTCGGCGCTCGAGGCGCTCAACGCCAACGACGGCCTCCTGTTCGGCTTGGCCAGGGAGTTCGTCGCCGCCCGTTTGCGCGAGTCGCTGGCGAGTGGCGACATCCGCGCGCTCGACCCCGATCACACGGCCGAGCTTTTGGTTCGCCTTGGGGTCAGCTTCCTCTTGATCCCGCGCAGCGTCCTGCCGCTCGCGGACGAAGGGCGCGCCGCCGAGGTGGCCCGCCGGCTGATCGCGCCGGTGCTCGGTTAGGCCCGGTTAGAGGCCGACGCTTCCGGAGTCGCTTCCTCGCCGTCGCGAATCGCCGCCGCGACGTCGCGGTCGCGTGCGGCCCAGCGATCGATCATCGGGTTGACAGCCCCGCGCATCACCGAGAGGGCGGCCCACCAGCGCGGGGCGATCATGCGGGGAGCCCGGCGCTCGATGCCGTTGACGATCGCCGCTCCTGCGACCGGGGGCGTCAGGCGCCTGATCATGAAGCCGGGGGCGACGTCCTGCACCCGCCGCCCAATCGGATCGGCAAGCGCCTCGCGCACCATGTTCGTGTCGATGAAGCCGAAGTAGGCCACGCCGGCCGAAGCTCCGTGCGGGGCCAGCTCGACGCGCAAGGAGCGCCCGAGCGCCTCGACACCCGCTTTTGCCATCGCGTATGGAGCCGCCATCATCCCGTTCATGAAGGCATAGACGGAGGCGACGACGACGATGTGTCCCTGGCGTTCGATGATCTGCGGCAGCGCCGGTCGGACGGTGTGCCAGACCCCGAGCAAGTCGACGTCGATCACGCGCTCGAACTCCTCGCTGCCCATCACGCTCATCGGCCGGGGCTTGGGCGCGATGCCCGCGTTGGCAACGACCACGTCGAGACCTCCAAACTGTCTGACGACCTCGTCCACGGCGAGATCCATCCCGCCTGCATCGGTCACGTCCGCTTCGAGGGCATGGGTGCGCTCACCGACCGACTCAGCGGCGGTTTCGGCTTCGGAGCGCTCCAGGTCGAGGATTGCGACCGTCGCGCCACGCTCGTGGAGGAGCCGCGCGGTCTCCAGGCCGATGCCTCTTGCCCCGCCGGTGACGAGCGCGACCTTGCCATGGAGGGGGAATCGGGCTGCCATCGGCGCCCATCCTATGCCTGCGGGCGTGCCGGGTCGTTTTCCGAGGCGCCTGCGCCGGGTAGTGGTGAGGAACACCGCCGCGTCGCGGCACCGTCGATATCCGCCTGAGGGAGGCGACCGGCCTGTGGCCGAGCAGAAGCTTGACGTCATCAAAGGGACCCGGCTTCGGGCCGGGCGCTACGAGTTGGAGCGAGTCCTGGGAAGGGGCGGCGCGGCCACGGTCTGGCTGGCCACCGACACCCTGCTCGACCGCCCGGTCGCGATCAAGGTCCTGGCCGAGGCCCTCGGTGAGGACCCGGCCTGGCTCGCCCGCTTTCGCCGGGAGGCCAGGGTGGCCGCCCAGCTTTCCCATCCCAATCTCGTCTCCGTCTACGACTTCGAAGCGGACACCGAGCGCCCGTATCTGGTGATGGCCTACATGCCGGGGGGCTCGTTGCGCGATCGTCTCGCGGCCGGCGATTGCCCCGAGCCGGAGCGCGTCGCGGTCGACCTGCTGCGTGCGATCGAGCACATCCACGTCCACGGCGTCATCCACCGGGACATCAAGCCGGGAAACGTCCTCCTTGACGAGGGCGGCAGCGCCCACCTGTCTGACTTCGGCATCGCCCGACCGGAAGACGCAACGTCGATCACCCGCACGGATCAGATTCCCGGCACCGGCGCCTACATGGCCCCCGAGCTCTGGCGCGGCGGCCCCGCCACAGAACTCAGCGACCTGTACTCGACCGGCGTGCTGCTGGCGGAGTATGTGGGAGGGGATGACGCATCGCGGTTGGGCGGACTCGTGGCGCGACTCGCGGCCGAGGACCCCGGCCTGCGGCCGCAGTCAGCCTCGGTGGCGCTCGCGATGATCAACCCGAGACCCGCTTTGGCCCCGGGGATGTTCGAACAGCCGACCATGCCCGCGCAGGAAGGCGCGCCCGCCACCGCTTCGAGGGAGCGGCGCTGGCTTCCGGTCGTGGCTCTATGTGCCGTGGCGCTTGTCGCCGGGGTAGCGGTCAACGAGGCGCTCGATGGCGACGGCGGGGCGCAGCGGGGTCCGCAAGCCGACCCCGGTGCCGCGGAATCCTCGGCGGGCACCGGGTCGGCGCCGGAGACGGAGTCGGACGCTCCAGCTGACGAAGGGCAGGTCCCCGTCGCAGAGGACGGCGCCATGCTCAACGATCGCGGCTTCGACCTGATCGGCGCGGGTCGATACGAGGAGGCGATCCCGGTCCTGGAGCGCGCCGTGGCGGCATTCCCGGAGGGCACCACGGACTTAAACTATGCCTTCGCCCTCTACAACCTGGGTAACGCCTACTACCTGGCGGGCCGTCCGGACGACGCGATCCCGATCCTGGAAGAGCGGCTTCAGATCCCGAACCAGACGGACACCGTACGTGACACGCTGGAAGCCGCACGGGAGGACGCGGGCGACGACTAATCAGCTGAGTGCCTATGGGCCGCGCCGGCCTAAAACGATGCCGGCGTCCGTGTCCAGGCCGAACTCCCAGCCGTCGCACTCGTTCGACCAGCGTTCGACGATCTCCCGCTCCGCCTCGCGATCGGCGTCGTCGAGGATCACCAGGCAACCGGGCGCCAATCGGCCGGCCAGAGCCGGCAGCGCTGGATAGCGGCTGTGCGTCATCCCGTCGCCGTAGCCGGGCGGGCCGTCAATCAGGAGCAGCTCGATGCCCCGTGCCGGCAACTCGCTTACCGCAGCGGCTGCGTACCAGGGCGCCCCGTCGAAGCTCAGCACGGTCGGCTCCAGCGGCGCCTCGATCAGCTTGGCGACGTCGGCCAGTCCCTCGCGCTTCAGCTGGGCATCGACCCAGATCGCCCAGTCCGGGTCATGTTCGAGTGATGTAACCCGCCCCCCGCGCTCACGCATCAGGCGAGCTAACACCACCGTCGAGATTCCGGCGCCCAGCTCGACGACTTCGCGGCGGTCGGTGAAGACGATCTCGTTGGCGACGCGCATCAGGGCCGCCGGGCGAATCGCGCCCTCGGTCCAGGGCAGGTAACCGGCCGGGCCCGCCGAGTCCAGCAGGGGGCGCAGGACCTCAAGGGCGCGCAGGTCGGCTTGCGACAGCTCGCTCAGCGGCCCTGGAAGTTCGCGGGCCGCTTCTGCATGAAGGCCGTGACGCCCTCCGCGAAGTCCTCTGAGCGACCGAGCCGCCGCTGGGCCTCGGCCTCGGCTTCGAGCTGCTCCTCGAGGCCTGTGTAGAGGCGGCGGTTGAGGAGCTCCTTGATCCCGGCGAAGGACCCGGTCGGGCCGGCGGCCAGGCGTGCCACCAGAGCGTTCGCCTCGGCGCGAAGCTGGTCGTCGGGAACGACCCGGTTCACCAGCCCCCAATCGAGTGCGGTCGGGGCGTCGACCTTCTCGCCCAGCATCATCATCTCCGTCGCGCGGGCCAGGCCGACGCGGGCTGGGATGAAGGCGCTGGAGCCGCCGTCCGGGACGAGGCCGATGTTGACGAAGGCGAGGATGAACTTGGCCGACTCGCCGGCGATGACGAGGTCACAGGCCATGGCCAGGCTGCACCCGATCCCCGCCGCGGGACCGTTGACCGCCGCGACCACGGGCTTCGGCATCCGGCGGATGCCCATGATGATCGGGTGGTAGCGCTTCCTGAGGCGGGCGCTCAGGTCGAAGTTGCCCTCGGCGTCTTGCTCGTCAGAGGCCGAGCGGCTGTCGGTCAGGTCCGCCCCGGACGAGAAACCCCGCCCGGCCCCCGTGATCAGCACCGCCCGGACGGACTCGTCGGCTCGGACTTCGTCGATCGCCGCCCGCAGGTCGAGGCCGAGCTGAAGGCTCCAGGCGTTGAGTCGCTCAGGCCGGTTCAACTCGATGACGGCGCTCCCCTCGGAGCGCTCCACGTTGACCGTCTCGTAGGTCAAGCGCTGGCCTTCGACCGGGGCTTGGCCTTCGTCAGCTCGGAGTACGTGCCGTCCGTCGCGCGGTCGAAAGCGCGGCCGTTGGAGCCGTCGGGGATCCCCATCGCCCGCAGCGAGGCCACGACCGGTCGGTACCAAGTCGTGACCTCGATCTCGTCGACGACGCGCACGAAGTCGGGCCGGTGCTCCGGCTCGAGCAGTGCGAGCGCATCGTTGATGTCCGCGGCGTCGACGTCCTTGCCCTCGCGGAGGGAGATCGCCGCCACCGCCGCATGAAAGGGGCTGCCGGTGTGGGGAATGCCGAAGCAGACCGCCAGATCGACGGCGTCCAGGGACCAGAGCGCGTCACGGATCGGGGTCGGAGCAAGCGGGCCGTTCGGGTTGGGGATCATGCTGGTGATCGAGTCGAGGAGCCAGTAATCACCGTCGGAATCACGGCGGAAGAGGTCACCCGTCGACGCCCAGGCGTCATCCGCCGCGAACACTCCTCGCAGAGGCGTGTCGATCGCCGGGTTCAGGTCCGGGTCGACCTCTGAGACGAGGACCCCGTACTCGCCGGTCTCGCATTCGAGCGCGAAGCCGTTCTCGGCGGTCCGGAGCTTCCCCGCCTGGAGGTCCAGCGCGGCGATCTTGACCCTCGCGGATCCCGGCAGCGGCCGGCCCATCGCGCCGACCTTCTTGCCGGTCACGTTCACCAGTACCACCTCCCCCTGGGTGGATGCGTAGAACTCGACGACGCCGGCGGGCGCGAAGCGCTCGGCGACCCGCTTCCACAAGCCCTTGGGCATGCCCGACCCCATGAACAGCCGAACAGGATGATGCTGCTCGTTGGGGTGCGGTGGGGCCTCGACCAGGTCCCGGAGCATGGTCCACGTGTAGGACCCGACCGTGACTCCGTAGCGGCGGACCTCGTCCCAGAACGTTGCCGGGTCGAAGTCGCGAGCCAGCGCGATCCTGGCGCCACCCGCGATCGCTCCTCCCAGGCTCACCATCAGGCCGGACGGGTGATAGACCGGGGTGACGCTGTAGACGGTGTCGGCGTGGCTCAAGGCCGCCGACGACGCGGTGCCGAACGCTGAAAGGATCCAGCGGCGGTTGGTGATGCGGTTCGGCCGGGTACGCGCCCCCGAGCCGGTGAAAAGGATGAACGCCAAGTCGCGGGCCCGGCCCGGGTTCGGCTTGTACCAGCCGGGCAGGGTCACCTCGGAGGGGTCAATGCGCTCCATGTCCACGACCGCGGTGCCCAGGTCGCGATCCTCGCCACCGCCGCCCAGCACCAGCACCTGGACCCCGGTGTCCGCGGCCCTCTTCATGTGCTCCGGGTCGGCCACGACGCGCCCGATCTCGCCGAGCTCGGCCTCGCGTGAGACGTCCCCGTCGGGACGCAGCAGGACCGCTACCGCGCCCATGCGGGATAGCGCCGAGACGACGGTCAGCGCGGTGGGCCGGGGCTCCATCAGCACGCCCACGTGCTCCCCTTGGTGGACACCCACCGAAACCAGGCCCTTGACGATCGAGTCGATGCGGTACTTCGCCGCCGCGCGCGTGTGAGCGCGGTCCTCGAACAAAAAGAAGACGCGATCCGGCGAGTCCTCAGCCTGCTCGTCCAGGATCTTCCCCAGCGAGATCCGGGTT
>JALZKA010000002.1:31239-40784 GCA_030859475.1 Actinomycetota bacterium | reverse complement strand
GGGATCATCCACCCGCGCTCGCTCGAGCGGATGAGCGACGACGCGATCGTCTTCGCGATGGCAAACCCGACGCCCGAGGTGATGCCGGAGGAGGCCGAGCCCTATGTGCGGATCATGGCGACCGGCCGCTCCGATTACCCGAACCAGATCAACAACGTCCTCTGCTTCCCCGGGGTGTTCCGCGGGGCGCTCGACGCCGGCGCCGCCCGCATCACCGAGCCGATGAAGCTCGCGGCGGCGAAGGGGATCGCCGAGGTCGTCCTGGAGGAGGACCTCTCCGAGGACTACATCATCCCGTCTGTCTTCGACCGCGATGTCGCGCCCGCTGTGGCGAAGGCGGTCACCGAGGAGGCGCGCAGCGCCGGTATCGCCCGGGTCTCGGAGGAAACCGGCACCTTTTCAACGATCGAGTAGCGGGTAGGAGGGGCTCGTCCAATGCGCGTACTCGCCACAGGCGCCAGCGGGATGATCGGCTCTGCCGTTTGCGACGCGCTGCTCGCGCGGGGCGACGAGGTCGTGGGCTTGAGCCGGGATCCCTCCCGAGCCCGCGAGACCAACCCGACCGTCACCTGGCATCAGTGGCAGCCGGAGTCCGAAAGGCCACCGGCGATCGCGTTCGAAGGCGTCGACGGAGTCGTCAACCTGATCGGCGAGAACATCAACCAGCGACTGACGGATGGTGCCAAGGAACGGATCCACGCTAGTCGCGTCCGCGCCACGAAGAACCTGGTCGACGGCATGCTGGCCGCCGAACGAACGCCCCGGGTGATGGTCAGCCAGTGCGCCGTGGGCTATTACGGTGACCGCGGCGAGGCTATCGTCGACGAGTCCACGCCCCCGGCGGAGGACTGGACCGGCGGGCTTTGCGCCGACTGGGAGGCCGCGGCCCTTGCCGCGACCGGGCACCAGGTCAGGGTCACGGTCCTCCGCAGCGCGCCGGTGCTTGACCCCGACGGCGGCCTCCTGAAACAACTGCTGCTGCCGTTCAAGCTCGGCGTTGGCGGCCCGCTCGCGGGCGGCAGCCAGTACATGCCCTGGATCCACCGCGACGATCAGGTCGGGCTCATCTTGTGGGCGCTCGGTGACGAGCGAGTCTCCGGGCCGGTGAACGCCAGCGCTCCAAACCCGGTGACCAACCGGGAGTTCTCAAAGGCTCTGGGCAGGGTGCTCCGGCGGCCCGCAATCGCGCCGGTGCCTCGCGCGGTTCTGGTTGCGATGCGCGGCGAGGAGCTGACCGGGCAGATCCTGGGCAGCCTGCGAGTCGCACCGCGCCGCGCCCTGGACCTCGGATACGAATTCCGCTTCCCGTTGATCGAGCCCGCGCTGCGGCACCTGCTGAACCGTTAGGTGAAGCCGGGTCACCGGCCCAGGGTGCTCTCGCCCTCGGGAGTGATCTCGTAGGTGCCCAGGACCGAGTCGCGTTCCGTGCCGTCGAAGTAAGCCTCGATCACCGCATCGCGACTCTCAGGGTCGCCCGCCCGGTCGAGCGCGGCCAGCACCGATGCCATCGCCTCGTATCCATAAGCGGCGTACGGGCCCGGTTCGCGCCCGTACTTCGCCTGAAAAGCCTCGACGAAGTCCTGCCCGGCGGGCGGAAGCTCGTCGAGGGCCAGCGCTTGCGGCCCCTCCCCCTCCTCGTAGGTCGGCACGAGCTGAGCGAAGGTCCGATCGCCGGTCGCCTGGACCGAAGTCGGGACATCGTCGTTGAAGGGCTGGTCGCGAACCAGGTCCTCGGCTCCTCCTCCCGGCGCCACCTGGAGGATTCCAGCCGAGTTTGTGATCGGCAGCGATGTGCGCGTCGTCGCCGAGTCGAGCTCCCCGATGTAGGCGATCGCCGTCGAGTCGCGAGTGGCGGTACGGGCATTGCCTGCCGCCGTGACGGGGTCCGAGCGACCTTCGTTACGTCCCGCGACATCCAGGTACTCGGCCGCGACCTCGAACCCGTCCACCTCGTTGTCGCCCGCGGCGAATGCCATCCGCGCGCCGTCGGCGATGTCCTGTCCGTCGCCGCGCGCCGGGCCGGTGAGTGGAGCGCTGACGTAGATAGTCAGCGCTCCGGGGCCATCGGCTGCCTCGTCGTCAGCCCCGCAGCCGGCAAGCAATGACAGCGCCACCAGCGGCGCGAGCAACCTCATCAGCCGAAGAAGACCTCGGCCTCGCGGTACATGCTCTCCGGCACGAGCTTGAGTTGCGCCGTGGCCTCGGCCAGGTCGACCAGGTCGATGTTGGTCGACCGCAACGCGGTCATCTTGCCCCAGTTGCGGTTGTGCGCGGCGTCGATTGCATGAAGGCCGAACCGTGTCGCCAGCACCCGGTCGAACGCGCTCGGCGTGCCGCCCCGCTGGACGTGGCCGAGGACGGTGGCGCGTGCCTCATGGCCTGTGCGCAGCGCGATCTCGCCTTCCAGCCAGTGGCCGATACCCCCAAGGCGCGTGTGGCCGAACGCGTCGGTTGCGCCTGGATCGGGGACCGGCATGCCGCCAACCGGCGCCGCCCCCTCGCTGACGACGACGATCGGGGCGTACTGGCTCTCGAACCGCTGCTCGATGTAGTCGCCCACGCGCTCCAGATCGAAAGGGTGCTCCGGGATGAGGATCACGTTGGCGCCGCCCGCGAGACCGGCGTGGAGGGCGATCCAGCCGGCATGGCGGCCCATCACCTCGACGATCAGCGTGCGCTTGTGGCTTTCGGCCGTGGTGTGGAGGCGGTCGATCGATCCCATCGCGATGTTGACGGCCGTGTCGAAGCCGAACGTGTAGTCGGTCGCTCCCAGGTCGTTGTCGATCGTCTTCGGCACGCCCACGACTCGAACCCCCATTTGGTGGAGCGTCGTTGCGACGCCGAGGGTGTCCTCGCCCCCAATCGCGATCAAGCCGTCGACACCGTCCCGCTCCAGGTTGGCGACGATCCGGTCCACCCCCCCTTCCTCCTTGATGGGGTTGGTACGCGACGAGCCGAGGATCGTGCCGCCGCGTGGCAGGATGCCGCGCACCTCAGGCACCCCGAGCGGCCGATGCTCACCTTCGAGCGGGCCGCGCCAGCCGTCCCGGTAGCCCAGGAAATCGTGGCCGTACTGGCCGATGCCCTTGCGCACGATCGCACGAATCACCGCGTTCAGGCCAGGGCAGTCGCCGCCGCCGGTCAGGACTCCGAGTCGCATGGGTCGATCGTAAGGGAGGCGGGCAGCTAGGGCTTAAGGCGCTCGATAATCGGCTGCGCCCAGCGATCCATGACGCCGTTGAAGAGCACGAACAGGTAGATCATGGCCGCCATGGTGCCGCCGAGGCTGAACGCGTAGGCGATCACCGCGAGTGCGATCCCGACCGCGTTGAAGACCATCAAACGCATCGCGCCGGAGCCTATCTAAGAAACCGGGGGCGACGCCATCGCCTGCCGAGCGGCGATCAGGAACTCCGCGACCGAGGCCGCGGCCTCGTCAGCGCCCCCGCTCTCGGCAACAGCACGGACCAGTCGGGAGCCGACGATCACCCCATCCGCGATGCGCCCGACCTCGGCTGCCTGGCCCGGCGTGCCGATCCCGAATCCGACGGCAGCAGGCACCGACGCCTCGGCCTTGACGGCCCGCACCAGGTCGTCCAACCGAGCCGGCACGTCGTCGCGCTCGCCGGTGGTCCGGGTGTCGGATACCACGTAGACGAAACCCGTTGCCTTCGCGCAGATCTCCGCGCGTCGGGCGGGCGGAGTGGTCGGAGCGATCAGGGGGATCAGGGCAAGACCGTGGCCGGCAAGCGCATCGCTCAGGCTCTCCGCCTCCTCGGGAGGCAGGTCGGGGACGATCGCCCCGGCGATCCCGGCGTCGGCAAGCTGGGCGGCAAAGGCCCCGGGGCCACGCGAAAGGACCATGTTCGCGTAGACCATCGCCACCACCGGCACCCGGTTCGCGACCTCGGCAATGGCCGCGAGGGACGTTTCGAACGTCGAACCAGCCTCGAGCGCTCGGGTTGCCGCGGCATGGATCACGGGCCCGTCGGCCAGGGGATCGGAGAACGGGACGCCCAGCTCAACCAGGTCGCAGCCGGCGTCGGCGTATGCCCCGGCGACCGCCGCCGCCGTCGCCTGGTCCGGGAAGCCGCCCATCATGTAAGGCATCAAGGCGGCCCGGCCGGCATCACGAGCGGCCGTAAAGGCCGCCCCGATGCGCTCAGTTCCGTTCATTGCGCCGCAGGTGCTCCGTCACCTCGGCAAGGTCCTTATCACCCCGGCCCGACAGGGTCAGAAGGTCGTAGCCGGTGTCCCCTGCGCTCTCATCCCCAAGGAGCCAAGCGATCGCGTGGGCACACTCGAGCGCCGGGATCAGGCCCTCGAGGCGCGCCATTTCCCCGAATGCCAGCACCGCCTCGTCATCAGTTACCGACTCGTACCTGGCACGGCCGGTATCGCGCAAGTGAGCGTGCTGAGGGCCGACGCCGGGATAGTCGAGCCCCGCCGAGATCGAGTGCGCCTCGAGGATCTGGCCGTCTTCATCCGCCAGAACTGCCGACAGGGCTCCGTGAAGCACCCCCGTTGTGCCGGCCCCGAGCGAGGCGCCATGTCGGCCGGACGCGACTCCCTCCCCCCCGGCTTCGATGCCGATCAGCTCGACACCGGCGTCGCCCAGGAAAGCGGTGAAGGTGCCGATCGCGTTGGAGCCGCCACCCACGCATGCGATCACCCGAGCCGGGAGCTTTCCTTCGGCAGCCAGCAGTTGCTCGCGAGCCTCGTCGCCGATCACCCGCTGCAGGTCGCGTACCAGGGCGGGATAGGGGGCGGGCCCCGCCGCCGTGCCCAGCACGTAGTGCGTATCGCGCACGTTCGTCACCCAGTCGCGGATCGCGGCGCTGACCGCCTCCTTGAGGGTCGCGAGACCGGCTTCCACAGGCTCGACGCTCGCTCCCAGCAACTTCATGCGCTCGACGTTGGGAGCCTGGCGGCGGATGTCCTCGGACCCCATGTAGATCACGCACTCCAGATCGAGCAGGGCGCAGGCCGTCGCCGTCGCGACGCCGTGCTGGCCGGCGCCCGTCTCGGCGATCACGCGAGATTTCCCGATCCTCTTGGCGAGCAGACACTGGCCGAGCGCGTTGTTGATCTTGTGGGAGCCGGTGTTGGCCAGATCCTCGCGCTTCAGGTACACAGGGCGGCCGACCCGCTCGGAGAGGCGCTCGGCGAGGTAGATCGGCGTCGGACGGCCGACGAAGTTGCGCGCGAGACGGTTCAAGCGGCCCGTGAAGTCCTCGTCCGCGCGCGCCTCGACCCATGCCGCGGTCAGCTCGTCGAGAGCCGCCATCAGCACCTCGGGAACGAAGCGCCCCCCGTAGTCGCCAAAGCGGGACTCGAGGCCGGCGGCGCCCGCCGCTGCCCCGGCCGGCCCGCTCATCTTTCCGCCTCGCCCTGAGCCGTCATGCGGCGCTCCAGCGATTCGGCCTCGCGGCGGAGGAGGTCGCGCTCGCGCGACTCGGTGAAGTGCTCGGGCTCGGAGACGGGACGGGGACCGGTGGGACCGCCCACCTCATCGGCGATCCGGATGAACTCAGCCATCTTGCCGTGGTCCTTGATGCCCGGAGCGCTCTCGATGCCGCTGGCGGTGTCAAGCGCAAACGACCGCGTTGCCTCGATGGCATCGGCCACGTTCTCCGGCGTCAGGCCGCCGGCGAGGATCATCGGCGACCGCGACCGGCGCGACCGTAACAGGTCCCAGTCGAAGGTTTGCCCGGTGCCGCCGGGCTCCCCTGCGCGGTATGCGTCGAGCAGGTGAAAGTCGGTCCGGTAGGAGCGCGCCAGGTCCAGGTCAGCAGCCGTTCGGACCCGGATCGCCTTGATCACCTTGAGGCCGGTTCGCCGGCCAACCTCATGGCAGAACTGAAGGCCTTCGTCGCCGTGGAGCTGGACCATCGAAAGGCGCTCGTTCTCGGCGGCACGGACGATGTCGTCGATCGGCGCGTTCACGAACACGCCCACTACCTCGAGCCGACGCTGAAGCGCGATACCGATCTCCGTAGCCGTCGCCGCATCGCAGCGCCGCGGGCTCCCCTCCCAGTGATTCAGGCCGATCGCCCAGGCGCCCAGCTCCGCAGCAGCTCGGGCGTCCGACAGGGTGGTGATTCCACAGAACTTGACGCGCATGACCCCTCAAGCATGCCAAGCCGCGGCCGGAGCCCCGTCCGCGGTCGCGATTTCATGCGCATAGCGCATGAAACCGCGACCGCTCCGGGGTTAGCGATTGACGCTGGCGGGGCGTTCGGCGAGAGTCAACGTCACGGTGCGCTCCTCGCCGTCGCGGATGATCCCAAGCGTCATCCAGGCAGGGTGGCCCTACCGCCTCAAGCTGCGCTAACGCGAAGCTTCAGCCTCATAAGACCTCGTGCTCCCGAGTGATCTGCTCGTCGCCGGTCAGCTCGCGCACCGCCTGTTCCGGATCCTCCGAGCGCATCAGGCTTTCGCCGATCAAGACCGCGTCGACCCCGATTCGATCAAGCTCCGCAACCTGCTCGCGACTCTCATATCCAGATTCGGCGACAACGGTCTTCCCCGCCGGGACGTCGACGACAAGCTCGGCGGTCGTCTCGATATCGACACTGAGGTCCCGCAAGTTTCGGTTGTTGATGCCAATCACGTCGACGTTCAGCGCCAGGGCCACCTCCAGGTCGCGCTCGTCGTGAACCTCGACGACCGTGTCCAGATCGAGCGCCTGCGCTTCTTCGTGCAGTCGCGCAAGCTCCTCGGGCCCGGATGCGGCGACGATCAGCAGGACCGCATCCGCGCCATGCACAGCGGCCTCGACGAGCTGGTAGGGATCGACCACGAAGTCCTTGCGCAAAAGCGGCAGATCGCATGCCCGCCGCGCCGCGCTCAGGTCTTCCAGCGAGCCGCCAAACCTCGATTCCTCGGTCAGGATCGAAAGCGCGGCCGCGCCGCCGCGCTGGTAGGCGGGGACCAGGTCCTCGATCGTCGCCCCCGGCCTGATCTCGCCGGCGCTCGGTGACTGGCGCTTGAATTCGGCGATCACCGAGATCCCGGGTCGGACAAGGGCCTCCTTGAAGGGGCGGTCCTCGCCACGGGCCCGCAACTGGCCGCGCAGGGTTTCGAGCGGCACCCGCTCGCGACGTATACGCACGGCGCGCTGCGCCTCTTCGACCAGCTCCTGGAGCCTGCTCATCCGGCTGACAGGCTAGCTACGCGGGGCGATCGAGGCGGTCAACTCGCAGAGCTGTTCCAGCACGTTCGCCGCGGCTCCGGTCTCGACAGCCTCGCGCGCGCGCTCGACGCCACCGATCAGGTCCTCGGCCCCATCCGCCGCAAGGATCGCGGCGCCGGCGTTCGCCAGCACCACATCGCGGGCGGCGCCCCGCTCCGAGCCGTGGAGCACTGACAGGACAACGGCAGCGTTCTCCTCCGGCGACCCGCCGGCGATGCTCTCCAGGGACGCCTGTGCAAGGCCCAGATCGCTTGGCGAAACCGTCCATTCCTTCGTGCCACCCTCGAGGACCTCCACCACCCGCGTCGGCCCAGCGATCGAGATCTCATCGAGGCCGTCGTCGGCCGAGACAACCAGCGCCCGCTCGCAGCCGAGCCCGGCCAGCGCCTCCGCGACCGTCTCCTGATAGCGGCGGTCGGATACGCCCAAGAGCTGGCGACCGGCTCCGGCGGGATTCGTGAGCGGCCCGAGGAAGTTGAAGATCGTCCGGACCCCAAGCTCCTTGCGCACCGGGGCCACGTGCTTCATCGCGGCATGGTGACGCGGCGCGAACATGAACCCGAAGCCGACTTCCTCGATGCAGCGTGCGACACCTTCGGGGTCGAGGCCGATCCGCACACCAAGTGCCTCCAGCACATCAGCCGACCCGGAGCGAGACGTGTTCGACCGGTTGCCGTGCTTGGCAACCGGGAAGCCAGCCCCGGCGGCGACGAGTGCTGCAGCGGTCGAGATGTTGAAGGTCGATGGACCCCCGCCGGTCCCGGCGGTGTCCACCAGGCCCTCGCGCGAGCTGTCGACGGACGCCGCGAGCCGCCGCATTGTCCGGGCCAGGCCGGTCAATTCCCCAACGGTCTCGCCCTTGGCCCGGAGGCCGATCAGGAATGCAGCCGTCTCGATCGCGGACGAGCGCCCCTCCATGATCTCGTCGAGAACGGCCTCCGCGTGGTCGGATGTCAGGTGAGTGCCGTCGGCGACAGCGTCAATCGCGCGGGTGAGAATCTCGTTTGGCATCGCGGCCGGGAGTATGCCGGAGCAGGTTCCGATCCAAGGTAGTGTCGTCATGTGTCCGGGGGTGCCTCACCGGGAGATCAAACGATCTGCGCAGCGGAGGTGATCGCCTCAATGTCTTTGGCGACCGACCTCAGCCTCGGGTTCGATTTCGAGCACGGATTGCGGAGCACCCTGGTTGCTACACGCCTCGCCGAACGCATTGGCGTCGACAGCAAGACGGCTACCGAGACCTACTACGCCTGCCTGCTGCAACAGGTGGGCTGTACGGCCGACCTGCATCTGAGATCAGAAATACTCGGCGATACGAGGATGGCGGTGAGGAACCATTTGATGCCGGTCTGGTTCGGTGAGCCCCGTGAGATGATCGCCGCGACTATGCGGGCGGTCGCACCGGACGCTCCGTTGCCCGTACGCGCGGTCGAGATCGCCCGAAAGATTCCGAAGGCTGCGCGCCTCATGCCGCGCGCCGACGCGGCCTGTCGAGAAGTGGCCCGGATGTTGATCGACAGGCTCGGATTGCCCTCTTCAATCGGTGCGCTGTTCGCGTCCGTCGACGAGCGCTGGGACGGCAAAGGCGCGCTGGGTCTCAAAGGAGACGAGGTTCCGCTGGCCATGCGGATCGCGAACGTGGCGCGTGACATCGACGTCCAGTGTGTACTGGGCGGATCCGAGCTCGCGAGCCGAGTCATCGGCAAGCGGGCCGGCGGCGCCCTTGACCCGGCAATAGCCGCCCGCTTCGTCGACGAGGCTCCCGAGATCCTGGCCATCGACGATGCCGACTCTGTCTGGGACCAAACCCTCGCTTGCGAGCCGTCGCCCAGGTTCGTCCTTCAGGGGAAGGGAGTGGACCGTGCGCTATCTGCGATCGGCGACTTCGCCGACCTCGTCTCCCCATATCTGGTCGGCCATTCGGCAGGAGTGGCGGAACTCGCCGCACTGTCTGCGCAAAGGTGCAACATGGACGCGAGCGCGGTGACAGCGGTACGCCACGCGGCGCTTGTGCACGATGTCGGGCGCGTCGCGGTTCCCATTCTTATCTGGCAGAAGCCAGGGGGGCTTACGGCGGGGGAGTGGGAGCGGGTGCGGCTCCACCCCTACCACTCAGAGCGTGTGCTTAGTCGCTCGCCGTTTCTGTCCGCGCTTGCTCCTGTTGCCACCGCCCATCACGAACGGCTTGACGGCTCGGGCTACCACCGCGGAACTTCCGCGAGCGCCCTTGCGCCGGCGGCGCGGGTCCTTGCCGCCGCGGACGCATACCACGCGATGACCGAACCCCGCCCGCACCGGGAGGCGCTTCCGCCCGAGCGGGCCGCGAAGATCCTCGGCGAAGAGGCCCGCG
>JALZKA010000002.1:0-31229 GCA_030859475.1 Actinomycetota bacterium | reverse complement strand
CCCGCGACGGCCGGCTCGATGGCCAAGCCGTCAGCGCGGTACTCGAAACTGCCGGTCAGACAGCTCCGCGGATCCCACGTCCAGCGGGCCTGACCGAGCGCGAGATCGAGGTCGTCGCCCTGCTAGCGCGCGGACTGCAGACGAAGCAAGCCGCTCAAACGCTTGGCATCTCGGTCAAGACAGCCGATCGCCATATCCAAAACGCATACGGAAAGATCGGCGTCTCAACCCGCGCGGCGGTTGCCGTATTCGCAATGGAACACGGACTTACGGAATGGGGAAAACTCCCGATTGGCAAGCGCAGCGCCCGCTCATAGCGTCCCCCTCAGGAGAAGCGACCGGAGGAGGACGCCATGAACTATGAGCTCGCCTACAAGATCGGATTCCACCCCTGGGAGGACGCTG
Organism: Actinomycetota bacterium; assembly: GCA_030859475.1. Lineage (GTDB taxonomy): Bacteria > Actinomycetota > Thermoleophilia > Solirubrobacterales > 70-9 > JALZKA01. The sequence goes on along the minus strand of JALZKA010000002.1, from coordinate 30,824 downwards.
AGGAGCAGCCTGGGTTCGTCGAGAGCATCGCCCGGCTGATGGAAGCCGAGGAAAACGGGAACGGACCGCCCTACGGGCGCGCGCTCGACATTGGAACGGGCAGCGGCATCTGGGGGATCGCAATGGCAAAACGGGGCTGGCAGGTGACGGGTGTCGATCTCGTCGAGAAGGCGCTTTCCCGCGCAAGCGACCGGGTGCGGGAATCCGGCGTGGACATGCGCCTAGTTCAGGGTGACGTCACGGCACTGCGGGAGGCCGGCGTCGACTCCAAGTTCCGGTTGGTTCTCGACACCGGAACGTTCCACGGCCTGAGCGCCGCCCAGCGCAAGGCCATGGGCCGGGAGGTGAGTGCCGTCACAACCGATGATGCCACCGTCCTGATGGTCGCGTGGGACCCGAAACGCCGAGGGCCCCTGCCACGCGGCGTCAGTCACCAGGACGTGGAGGCCGCCTTTTCCGGCTGGATGGTGACGGATATGGGGCCATCCGGGTTTGAAGCACCGAAACCGATCGAACTGCTTCTGAAACCTGGCGAGCGCTGGTATCGGCTGCGCCGGGGATGAAGCGGCTTCAGCGCCGCCTGAGGTTGCCGTCCAGGAAGTTGGCCAGCAGTCCCTTACCGTCAGGCGTCAGAATCGACTCCGGGTGGAACTGAACCCCGACGGCAGGCAGCTCGTTGTGGCGAACCGCCATCACGACGTCCTCGAAGGTCGCGGTCACCTGGAGTTCATCCGGCAAGTCCGGCCCCGCGATCAGGGAGTGGTAGCGGCCCGCCCGGAGCGGGTTCGGCAGTCCTTCGAAGATGCCTTCGCCGTCGTGCTCGATCAGCGCGTCCTTGCCATGAATCGGCTCATGCGTGATCACGGTCCCGCCGAAAGCGGCGACGAGCGCCTGGTGGCCCAGGCAGACGCCCAGGGTCGGCACGCCCGCCTCCGGGAACGCGCGGGATGCCTCGACCGAGATTCCGGCCTCGTCGGGAGTGCAGGGCCCCGGCGAGATCACAAGCCGGTCGAAGTCCCGAGCCAGCAACTCAGCCACCTGGGCTCGGTCGTTGCGAACAACTTCCAGCTCAGCCCCAAGCTCGCCCAGGTACTGGACGAGGTTGTATGTGAACGAGTCGTAGTTGTCGATTACCAGGACGCGCATCAAGGCCACTCCGGCTGATCGACGGCCAACTCGACGGCCCTGAAGACGGCCTTCGCCTTGTTGACCGACTCCTGGAACTCGTAAGCGGGGTCGGCGTCCGCCACGGTGCCACCGCCTGCCTGGACGTGAGCGACCCCGTCCTTGACGACAACGGTGCGGATGTGGATCGCGGTGTCGAGATCTCCACCGAACCCCAGGTAGCCGATCGCGCCGCCATAGGAGCCGCGCTTGTGGGGCTCGAGCTCGTCGATGATCTCCATCGCGCGCACCTTGGGGGCTCCGGAGAGCGTGCCCGCGGGGAGGCAGGCCTTCAACGCGTCCATCGCACCCACGCCATCGCGGAGCGTCCCGGCGACGCGGCTGACGATGTGGAGGAGGTGCGAGTAGGTCTCGACGACCATCAGCTCCTCGACCTCGACCGACCCGTACTCGCACACCCGCCCCAGGTCGTTGCGGCCGAGGTCGACAAGCATCACATGCTCGGCGCGCTCCTTGGGATCGGCGAGCAGCTCCGCGGCATGCCGGCGATCCTCCGCTTCATCCGTCCCGCGGGGATAGGTGCCTGCGATCGGGCGGGTCTCGATCCGCCGGCCGTTCACCTTGATCAGCGGCTCGGGCGAAGCCCCGGCGATCTGGAAGTCGCCCAAATCGAGGTAGTACATGTAAGGCGAGGGATTGACCGTGCGCAGCCCGCGGTAAATCGAGAACGCCTCGACGGCGACGGGGGCCGAGAAGCGCTGGGAAGGGACGACCTGAAAGGCGTCACCGGCGCGCACGTATTCGACGATCCGAGTGACGTTGGCCTCGAACTGCTCGCGGGTCAGGTTCGACTCGAAGCGCACCGCGGCGCCATCCCGCCCGGGCCGCGCCGCTCGAGGAACCGGTCGCTCCAGCGCCGCGCGGGCACCGGCGATCAGGGCCGTGGCGTCATCCGCGCCGCTGAACGGAAACGCGACCAGGGCGACCTCGTGCCTCGCGTGGTCGAAGACCAGCATCAACTGGCAGACCATCAGCGCCATGTCGGGGAGGCCAAGCGTGTCGGGATTTGGATCGCCAAGCGGCTCCACGGTGCGCACGAGGTCGTATCCGAAAAAGCCGACGGCGCCGCCCGCGAACGGAAGCTCGTCGTCAAGCTCAGCCACGTCGTAGCGCCCGACGAGCTCGCCCGCCAGCGCATACGGATCGCCGCCATCCGCCAGGCTCCAGATGAGCTGCGCGTGCGGCTTGAACCCGAGGAACGAGTAGCGCCCCAGACGCCCCTGCTCGGCTGACTCCAGTAGATAGGCAGGACCCCCGAACTGCTCGCGCAGCTTCAGGAAGGCGGACACGGGAGTCTCGCAGTCGTCGACGAACCGCTCGACGACCGGGACGACGCTCGCCTTAGCGGCGGCGGTCATTGAGCGTCTCCAGGACCGCCCCCAGGGGCACGTCCCGGGAGCGGAGCAGGGCCATGAGGTGATAGAGGAGATCGGCAGCCTCGCTTGCCACCCGCTCGCCCGACTCCTCTCGCGCCGCCCGTATGACCTCCTCGGCCTCCTCCGTGACCTTCGCCGCGACCAGCTCCTGATCATCGAGCAGCTCGACCGTGTAGGAGCCTTCAGGTCGCCGAGCTTCGCGGTCTCGCAGGGTGCGCTCGAGCGCTACGAGTGCTTCGTGCGGAGCGGGCCCGGGCGCCTGGCCACCCTCGTACTCGCGGTAAAAGCAGGAGCGCGCGCCGGTGTGGCAGACGGGGCCCGACGGCTCGACCAGGGCGACGAGGGCGTCCACATCACAGTCGAAGCGAAGCTCCCGGAGGCGCAGAACGTTGCCAGACGTTTCGCCTTTTCTCCACAGCTCCTGTCGCGAGCGACTCCAAAAGTGGACCTCCCGGGTGTCGCGGGTCAGCTGTAGCGCGTCCGCGTTCATGTAGGCCAGAGTCAGTATCTCGCCGGTGCTCGCATCCTGCGCCACGCAGGGCACGAGTCCGTGGTCGTCGAACCGAATCGCCTCCGCATCTGGCATCCGGTGAGTCTACGAGTGAGGCAGAATGACCAGGCAGATGGAGCTCCAGCCCTATCTGCTCGAAGCGCGACAGATGCAAGCGCTGTCGCTCGGCGTCCACATCCCTCTCGTCTGCTTCGGCATCGCCTTCCCGGCGATGGTCCTGTTCGCGGAGGGGCTCTGGCTGCGGACCGGAGACCCGGCCTACAAGGCGCTCGCGCGGCGGTGGTCGAAGGTGATGATGATCCTGTTCGCCGTCGGAGTCGTGACCGGTACGATCCTCTCCTTCGAGCTGGGGCTCCTGTGGCCTCGATTCATGGAGGAGTGGGGTGAGGTCTTCGGCGTCGCCTTTGCCCTCGAGGGGTTTTCGTTCTTCATCGAGGCGATCTTCATCGCGATCTACGTCTACGGCTGGGATCGCCTGTCCCCGCGCGCTCACTTGCTGAGCGGGGTCCCGATCGTGATCGCCGGGATCACCGGGTCCGCGTTCGTGATCGGCGTCAACGGCTGGATGAACAACCCGGTGGGTTTCGACCTGGTCGCCGGCGAGCTCGCGAACGTCAGGCCGATGGAGGCGCTCTTCAACTCGAACGTCTGGCACGAGCTGGTTCACATGTACCTGGCCGGCTTTCTCGTGTCCGGATTCCTCGTCGCAGGCGTCTACGCGATGGCGCGCATCAGGGGCCGCCGCGACCGCTACCACCGCGCGGGACTGATCATTCCGCTCGCCTTTGTCGCGCTGGCCGCCCCTGCCCAGGTTGTCGTCGGTGACTGGGCGGCTCGCACGGTCGCGGAGAACCAGCCGACCAAGCTTGCCGCGTTCGAGGGCCTCGAGGAAACCACGAAGGGAGCGGGCCTCACGATCGGCGGCGTCTACCTCGACGGCAAGACGTATGGCGGTGTGGAAATCCCCAAGCTGCTCTCGTTCCTTGCATTCCATGATCCGGATGCGGAGGTCGAAGGACTGGACGCCGTGCCCGAAACGGATCGGCCGCCGGTAGCGGTCGTCCGCAACTCGTTTCAGGCGATGGTTGCCATCGGGACTTTCCTGGTGGCGCTCGGCATGTGGTTTCTGTGGGCCCGCCTCCGGCATGGCCGCTTGCCGGCATCGACATGGTTTCTGCGTGCCGTGGTCATTGCCGGCCCACTTGCGATCGTCGCGCTGATCGCCGGCTGGATCACGACGGAGGTCGGCCGCCAGCCCTGGATTGTCTACGGCTTGATGCGAACGGAAGAGGCGGTGACGGGTGCGGACGGAATTCCCGTCGGCTACGCGACCCTGGTGATCGTCTACCTCGGCCTGGGCGCGACCGTCCTCTATTTGCTGCGGCGCCTTGCCCGGACGCCTCCGGAGGATGGTGTCGATGAGCGGCGTAAGCCGCGAAACAAGCGTGTCCCGCCGGAGGCTAGTTCCTGATGGCGGCCGAGCTTGCCCTGGTGCTCCTGATCGTCGGCCTGACCGCGTACGCGGTCCTGGGCGGCGCCGACTTCGGCGCCGGATTCTGGGACCTGACGGCAGGTAGCGCCAAGGGCGGCGCCCGCGTCCGCGGCCTGATCAAGCGCTCGATGAGCCCGGTCTGGGAGGCAAACCATGTCTGGCTGATCTTCGTCCTGGTGATCCTTTGGACGTGCTTTCCGCCTGCTTTCGCGGCGATCATGGAAACGCTCTACGTGCCGCTCTTCATCGCGGCCGTCGGGATCATCTTCCGGGGCGGCGCCTTCGCCCTGCGCGGCGAGGCGGCCACGATCGCGGAAGCGCGTGCTTTGGGGGCGATCTTCGCGACGTCGTCAGCCTTGGTGCCGTTCTGCCTCGGCGCGACGGTGGGTGCCGTCGCGTCGGGCCAGGTGCCCGCGGACGACCCTCTGGGCGCCTGGACGAACGCGACCTCGCTGCTGGCGGGCGGGATGGCGGTTGCGACCGGCGCGTTCCTGGCCGCCGTCTTCATGGCAGGCGACGCCAAGCGCGCGGGACTCGCGGATCTCGTTCGGGCGTTCCGCCGCCGCGCCCTCGGTGCCGCTGTGGTGGCTGGTGCGCTTTCGCTCGGTGGCTTGGCGGTGGTCAACACCGATGCCCCGGCGCTTTACGAAGGGCTTACCTCGGATCTCGGTCTCGTTTGCGTGATCGCCTCTGGACTGGCCGGCCTGACCACGATCGGACTCGTCTGGGTCGGCGGCTGGGGGCCGGCCCGGTTCACGGCTTCGGCGGCCGTCGGGGCGATCCTGATCGGCATGGCGATTGCTCAGAGACCCGACTTCTTGCCCGGCGAGCTGACGCTCGAAGAGGCAGCGGCCGGGGACAGCACTCTCGTCGTGACGCTGATCAGCGCGGTCGTCGGCCTCGCGATCTTGCTCCCCTCCCTTGCGCTCCTCTTCCGGCTGACCCTGAGCGGGACACTGGACCAGGAGTTCCACCCGATCGGCGACGACCAGGGGACGGGTTGAGCCGGGACGCCACCCGAGCGCTGGCCGTTTTCGGAGTTGGGGTCGCCCTGATGCTGATTCTCGACTCGACCTGGGCACGGATCGTGGGCGTCGCCTGCCTGATGGCCGGAATCGCGCTCGGCGCTTTCGCGATCGCCACGCCCGCCTTCATCGACGAGACGGACGACCCCGGCGGCGACACCCGCGCCGAATGATGAGAAAGACCCCACAGTGGGTCGTTTCTCGACACTCGGCGATTAGCCGAACTCGGTCTCGGCGACCCCCGAGGCCCCAATCGCGATTCCGACGAGGGCGAGGAGAGTTAGCACCCCGAAGACGGCTGCGGCGACCGTCGTCCAGTAACCCAGGTCCTCGCCCTCCGGCTTGACGTAGGCGTCAACGACCGCGGCGATTGCCGCGCCGCCTCCGGAGAGGCACCACGCTGCGAGGACTGCTATCGCGGCGGTCTGCGAATTGAACGCCTTGTCCAGCTGGGAGCCGGCGAGGACCGCGACCGCGATCGCGAACACGGCAGCGGCGCACAGGGCGATCGCGGAGCGCTCGGACGTCCTGATTTCCGGGATCGGCCGCGTCATTCGATCCCAAGTCTGTCGAGCAGGCCGTCATCGCGTCGCCAGCGCTCCCTGACCCGGACCCGGAGATCCAGGTAGACCCTCCCTCCCAGCTCGCGCTCCAGTTCCTGGCGCGCGGCGGTGCCGATCTCCCTGACCATCCGGCCGCCCTTGCCGATCAGAATCGCCTTCTGCGACTCGGACTCCGTCCACACCTGGGCTCGCACTTCGAAGATGCCGTCGTCGCGCAGCTCCGCTGCCTCGACGATCACGTCGACGGCGTGCGGCACCTCTTCCCTCGTGCGGCGCAGAACCTGCTCACGGATCAGCTCGGCGAGGTGGACCTCGCTCGTGTGATCGGTGCGGTCGTCTGGCGGGTACAGGTAGGGGCCTTCCGGAAGGCGTCCCGCAAGAGCCTCGATCAGCGGTTTGACTCCCTTCCCGGTTCGGGCGCTCACGGGAAAAACCTCATCCACGATGTCCAGCTCGGCCACGGCGCTCAAGACCTCGGCGGTTCGCGGGGTCTTGAGGAGGTCGCACTTGTTGACCACGCAGATCACCGGTGTCTCGCCCCGGTTGGCGAGCAGGGTCTCGGCGATGAATCGGTCGCCGGGACCTACGCCCTGCTCGCCGTTCACGACGAACAGGACGCAGTCGGAGCCGGCCAGCTCGCGCTCGACCCGGCGCTGCATGCGTTCGGTCAAGGAGTCGCGCGGGCGCTGGACTCCGGGCAGGTCGACCAACACCATCTGCCAGCCGGCAGCGACGTCGGTCGCAATGCCGCGCGCCGCGCGCCGCGTCGTCTGGGGACGCTCGGAGATGATCGCCACCTTGGCGCCGACGATCGCATTGACCAGGGTGGACTTACCGACGTTCGGCCGGCCCGCCAGGCCCACGAACCCCGACCGGGTCATCTGAGATCACCCAGGATCTGCGCCTGCAATGCCAGCATCTCGCCGTTGTCGGTCTCGTGGTCGTAACCACAGAGGTGAAGCACCCCATGAACCGCCGCCTCGGTCAGGTCCGCGGTGCGCTGCGGGCAGATGACGACGTCGCCGAGCTCGCGCGGGCCTGCGACTTGCCCGGGGCCGTCAACCGGAAACGAGAGGACGTCGGTGGGTTCGTCGAGATCCCGGAACCGGCGATTCAACGAGCGAATCTGCTCCTCGCCGACCAGCTTCAGCGAGAGGTGGCCGTCGTCGACCCCGGCACCGGCCAGGGCGGCCCGCACGGCGCGGTGAAAGTCACCGGGCACGTCGCCGAGCTCGATCAAGAATCGCGGGTCGCGTGCTTGTCGTAGGCCGCGACGATCCGCTGCACGAGCTGGTGGCGGACGACGTCCTCGCCGCCGAAGCGCACGAAGGAGATGTCGGATACCTGGTCGAGGATCTCGGAGACGACGATCAGGCCTGAGCGCTGGTCGCCAGGGAGATCGACCTGGGTGACATCGCCTGTCACGACCATTCTCGAGCCGAAACCCAGCCTCGTCAAGAACATCTTCATCTGCTCGGGGCTGGTGTTCTGAGCCTCGTCGAGAATTACGAAGGAGTCGTTAAGGCTTCTGCCACGCATGAATGCCAGCGGCGCCACCTCGATCACCCCGCGCTCGAAGTAGGTCGAGACGCGCTCCGGGTCGAGCATGTCGTAGAGGGCATCGAAGAGCGGACGCAGGTAGGGATCGACCTTGGCCTGGATGTCGCCGGGCAGGAAGCCGAGCCTCTCGCCCGCCTCGACCGCCGGCCGCGTCAGAATGATCCGGCTGACGTCACGGGCTTCGAGCGCCGCGACCGCTGCGGCCACTGCCAGGAAGGTCTTGCCGGTGCCGGCGGGCCCGATGCCGAAGGTGATGGTGTGGCGCCGGATGGAGTCGAGGTAGCGCTTCTGGTTGACCGTCTTCGGCGCAACCCGGATGTTCCGGTGCGCCCAGATGACGTCTTCCAACATCGAGGAGGACGGCTCACCGGCTTCGATCGCACCGGTCACGGTGTCGATCGTCCGCGGCTCCAGCGAATGCCCACGCTCGATCAAGCCGACGAGCTCGTCGACTACACCCGCAGCCGTGCCGACGTCACCCTCCTCGCCGTCAAGGGTCAGCACGTTGCCGCGCAGGAAAAGGTCGCAGCCGATCCGCTCCTCCAGCTCCCGCAGGACGGAGTCCCCCGAGCCTGCCAGCTCCGCAGCCACCTCGTTGTCCAGGGTGAGTTGCCGGCGCGCCACTAGCCGCCCAGCCGCTCGCGGACGAGGGCGCTGACCCGCTTGCCATCGGCATGGCCCTGCGCCTTCGCCATCGCAACGCCCATCACCCGACCCATCTCCTTTGCGGATCCGGCGCCGGTCTCCGCGATGGCGTCGTCGACCAGGGCAGCGAGGGCGTCGTCGGTGAGCTCCGGGGGCAGATATGCGGAGATCATCTCCGCCTCCGAGTCCTCGGCGGCGGCGCGATCCTGGTCACCGCCGTCCCGGTAGGCCGCGGCCGCCTCCAGCCGGCGCTTGCGTTCGCGGCGCAGTACGGCCTCCTCGTCGGAGCCGCCATCCTTGAGGTCCTTTTGCAGCGCGTCGACCAGCAGGCGCAGGCGGCCGACGCGCTCGCGCTCGCCGGCCTTCATCGCGGCTCGTGTGTCCGCCTGGATTCGCTCGAGCGTGGATTCGGTCATGTGCGCGGGTAAGGGTACGACCTGTCAGCTCAGAGCTCGACGAGCTCGACGTCGGTGATCGGCAGCTGGAGGAACCGCGTGCCCAGCTCGCGGAAGGCCACCGGGTCGCCGGTGCAGACGAAGTCGTAGCGACCCTCCCCGCGACGGGCCGTGGACAGCTTGTGGGCTCCGATGATCCGCTCAACCGTCGCGGCAACCGCATGCCCAGCCGTGACCAACCGGACCTCGCGCCCCAGGATCCGTTGCAAGAGCGGCCGCACGAGCGGGTAGTGCGTGCAACCCAGGATCACGGTATCCACCTCCGCCTTCTGCAACGGTGCGCAATAGGCGCGGACCTGATCGACGACTTCCTCTGAAAACGGGAAGCCGCGCTGGATGATCGCCGCCAGATCGGGCGCGGCCACCTGGGTGACAATCAGCTGACGGTGCTGGGCCGCCAGCGAGCGCAGATACGCCCCGCCTTCGACCGTGGCGAGCGTCGCCAGCACGCCCACCCGCTCCGAATCCGTGATCGCGGCGGCAATCTCGGACTCGGGCTCGACCACGGAGACGACCTCCACCCGCTCCTCGGCAGCGATCGCACGCGCCAGGTCGAGACCCGCGGTTGCAGCCGAGTTGCAGGCGATGACGATCAGCTTCGCTCCGCGCTCCAACAGAAAACGGGTGTCGCGCTCCACGCACTCCCGGAGCTCGTCGAGCGTTTTTGCGCCGTACGGAAATCGCGCATCGTCGCCGAGATAGAGAAAGTCCTCCTCCGGCAGCGACACCAGGCACTCGTGCAGAACGGTCAGGCCGCCGACGCCGGAGTCGAAGACGCCGATCGGCGCCTCACGCAGAGGCATCCGGCTAGAGGAACGGCTTCGCCGTCATCACGTAGACCGTCAGGATCACGATTATCCCCGTGATCGGGCCCACCACCCGCTGCTTAACCGCGATCGCCTGAGCTTCCTCCCCGCGGCCCGCCTCCGCCGCCGCGATGAACTTCCTGGTCGTCGGGATGAAAAAGAACAGGTTGAGCGCAAGCAGGATCAGGATCGCCAGCTCACCCCAGGCGACAAAGAAGTCGGAGTGCTCCCAGCGATCTTCGACGAGGTAAAGGCCGCTCGCGAGGACCACGAGCGCTCCGATGAGCGTGACCGTGCGGCTCCAGATCAGAACGGTGCTCGCAATCGAGGGCAAGGCGGCCGGGCTGTGCTTCGCAGCGTTCGCAAAGAACAGGCCGTAGGCGAACCCCGGCCCGAACGCGAGCACCATCGCGAGGACGTGGAAGAAAACGACAACGTCATAGAACTGAACGGCGGCCGGAGCAGTCATAGCCTGACCTTACCCGCGGAAGTGGTCGTCACCCGGGTGTCAGAAGCAGAGCCGACCAGTCCGCCGAGGCGCGCTGCTCTCGAACCACGAAGCCGGCCCCGGCAAACGCTTCGGTCACTTCCCCGGCCTCACGCGTCAGGAGTCCGGAGCAGACGATTCGCCTTGGCGGCTCCGGGACCGCGAGCCGCGCTGCGATACCGGTCAGGAGCGGTGCGGTCAGATTGGCGATCATCGTCGGCGCCGACGGCGGCGCCTCATCGCGCAGGTTGAGGCGGGAGAGCTGGATCTCGACGCCGTTTTCGCGGGCATTCGTGGCCGCGGCCTCGAGCGCCGGGCGCTCCAGGTCCACCCCGCTCACGGGGTCAAAGCCGAGCTTGGCGGCGACGATCGCCAGGATCGCGGAGCCGGTTCCGAGGTCAACGGCGGGGCCCTCCGCGCGGCCGTCGTCGGCAAGCACCACCAGCAGCTCCACGCACATCCGAGTCGTGGGGTGCGCTCCGGTGCCAAAGGCCCGCCCCGGGTCGATCACGATGTCGAGTGCGTGCGGGATAGGGTTGTCCCGCCACGAAGGACGGATCACGACGCGTCCTCCCGCCAGCTCCGTCGGCTCGTGGAAGTCGCGCCAGCGATCGGCCCAATCGTCGGGAACCGACTCGGAACGGATCTCGACGAGCCCGTCCCCCGCCGCGGCCTCGACACCGCCCAGCTCCGGCAGCTCCCCCTCGCCCCCGTAGATCGCGTACTCGACCCAGCCGGGCCCGGCCTCCTCCTCGACCCCGCCTGGCGCGATCTGCAGTAGCTCGGCCAGGACCAGCTCCGCCTGCTCAGGCGCGCAGCGGACGCTGAGGCGGATCACTCCTAGCCGCTTTCTACTTGCCCTGCCGGGCGGGCAATGTTCGTTTCGCGCCTTACGTCGCTCACGAGATATGTGGATCGTCGAGCAGCTCGTCCAGCGCCTCAGCGGCTGCCCGCTGCTTGCGGTTCAGCTTGTGGGGGACCTCGATATCGATGACGACGTGCTGGTCGCCCCGGCGCGAACCGCGCAGGCTCGGCAGGCCCATGCCGCGGAGCACGATCCGCTGCCCCGGCTGCGCTCCCTTGGGCACCTCGACCTGGTGCGCGCCGTCAAGCGTCGGGACGTCGATCTTGCCGCCGAGCATCGCCCGCGTGACGCCGACTCGCGCCCTGAAGAAGAGGTGGTCGCCTTGCCGCTCGAAGCGTTCGTCGGGCCTGACCCGCACCTCCACGTAAAGGTCACCCGGCTGTGCGCCCGCCTCCCCGGCGTGGCCCGCGCCGGCGATCCGGATGCGCTGCCCGTCTTCGATCCCCGCGGGCACGTCGACGTCCCATTTGCGGCGCTTGCGCAGGCGCCCCGCGCCGTCGCACTCTTCGCACGGCTGGTCGGGGATCCTCCCCTCGCCGTTGCAGGTCGGGCAGGCGGTGCTTCGAACCATCTGCCCGAAGGGGGTGCGGCTTACCCGCTGTACGGCGCCCTGGCCGCCGCAGGTCTCGCAGGTGCGAATCGGGGTCCCCGGCTCCGCGCCGTTGCCGTTGCAATGCCCGCACCGCGAGACGGCGTCGAAGGAGACCTCGCGCTGGACGCCGGTAAGGACGTCATGGAGCTCGATCTCGATCGCGAGTCCGATGTCCTGGCCCTGGGCCGGTCCTTGACTGCCAAAGCCGAAGATGTCGCCGAACGGTGAGTCGCCGCCCTGCCCGAAGAAGGCGCTGAGGATGTCTTCGATCCCGCCGCCGCTCGCCCTGGGCCGCCACCCGCCGGAGCGTAGCCCGTCGTGGCCGTAAGCGTCATACGTGCGCTTGCGCTCGGGGTCGGAGAGCACCTCGTAGGCCTCAGCCGCCTCTTTGAACTTCTCCTCCGCGTGGGGATCGTGGCTGTTTACGTCGGGGTGGAGCTCCCGCGCCAGCTTCCGGAACGCTTTCTTCAGCTCCGTCGCGTCGACGCCCCGGTCGACGCCGAGGACCTCGTAGTAGTCGCGCTGCATGACCGGCTCAGCGAGGCTCGTAGACGGACTCGAAGTAGCGGGAAAGCTCGCCGGCGGCCTCCCGCACGGAGGCGATCGCGGTCGCATAGTCCATGCGGGTCGGCCCGACGACCCCGACCGTGCCCAGGTTGCGATATCCAAGCCCGTAGTTGGCCCCGACCACGCTGACCTGCCGTAGCTCCGGAGCGGGGTTCTCCTCTCCGATCCAGACGAATACTGAGCGCTCGTCGAGCGCCGAGCGGAGGACGCGCAGCAGGTTCGCACGACCTTCCAGGACTCCCATCAGGGATTCGACCTCAGGCAGGTCGGACGCGTGCTCCTCCGAGAGCAGGCGGGCGGCACCGTCGAGATAGAGGTCGTCGCCTGCGCGTTCCTCGAGGCCAGTGAATGCGGCCCCGATCTCGGCCAGGAATCCAGACTCGGTGGGCGAAAGCTCGGCATCGGTCAGCCTGTCGCCGGTCATGCGCGCGCCGAGCGCCAAGCCCCCCAGCCGCTCGTTCAGGTAGCTCGACGCCCACTCGAGCAGGCCGGAGTCAAGGCGCTGATCAAAGCGGAATACTCGCTTTGCCACGGCCCCGTTGGTGGCGATGACCACGACCATCGCTACGTTCGGCTGGAGCTGGAGGACCTCCACCCGGTGGATGCGCGCGGCGCTGGCCGGAGGCGCGGTGGCGACCGCCAGGAGGTCGGTCATCCGGGAGAGGGCTTGGGTTGTCTCGCGCATGGCGTCTTCGACCTCGCGCCGCATCCGCCCGAGGTCAAGCGCCTCGGTCGCTGACCCGGTCGCGGACGGCGCGGTGGCGAGGAGCGAATCCGCGTAGAAGCGCAGACCACGATCTGTGGGAATCCTCCCTGCCGAGGTATGGGGATGGGTCAGATAGCCGTCTCGCTCGAGGGTCGCAAGCTCGTTGCGCACTGTCGACGCGCTCCACGTGATGTCACCGCGCTCGGAGATCGCCTTCGAGCCCACGGGCTTGCCCAGACGCAGGTACTCCTCGGCCACCAGGCTCAGGATCCGTTGTCGGCGCTCACTCAGCACCCTCCTAAGTCTAGGGTCGAACCGCGACGATTCACCTCCACCCCAGCACGCCCTGGAGTGCGCGTTTCGGCACCCTATGGGGTACCAGGCCGCGCACCGGCCGGTATGGACCGCTCCTGAAGACGGCGCGCGATCCTGCCGAGCGTCTTCTCGACATACCCCGAGTCGTACTTGACCTGCGCATGTGTGAAGCGCAGGGGGTAGTCCCCGGCAGCCAAGTGGGCGTGGTCGCGGATCGTGTCGCGCGCCTGATGCGCAGGAGTGCGATGGTGGCGAAGCCCGTCGGTCTCAACAACCAATCGCAGGTGCGGCCAGTAGAAGTCGACACGAAAGCCGTTGCGACGGTGCTGTCCGACGGGTCTTGGCAGACCCGCACGGCGAGCGATCGGGAGGAACAGCCGCTCAAGCTCGGTATGCGTGAGCACGAACGTGTGACGGTCGAGCACACGGCGAACGCGCCGAAGTCCCGGAATCGGACCAAATCCATCGATCGCCCCCCGCAAGTCCTCGGGATCGATCAGATCGAGTCGGTCGAACTCGTTGATGGTCCGCTCCACCTGGCGATCAGTTGATCTCGAAGCGAGGTCAACGATTGTCTGCGCGGGCTCGGTGACGCGAATGCCGCGATAGGTCGTGACGCGCGAGAGCACCTCGGGAACCCGGCGGTGCGCGAGGACCTCTGGACGCCTCGCGCTTCTGCCCCGAGCGAACGAGACCTCGATTCCGCGGCTTTCGGCGGCCCATGCACCAAACAGCACGCCGGCGCTCTCGTGGCTCAATCCTGCGTCATCGGCGCTCGCCAGGATCGCTGCCGTCCAATCACCTTCCTGCGTCAGGGATGGCCTGCCGACGGCGTACACACCACGATGCGCTACGAACAGGCGACCGGTTCCAAGCCGGTGCTTGATCGACTTCGGAGTGAATCCAAGCTCGAGAAGTTGGGCATGCGTGATCACATCATGCTGGCGAGCAACGAGACTCCAAACCTCACCGCTCGCGAAGTGCGCGTTTGAGTAGCCCATCGGGTACTTGAGCGCGCACGCGCTTGGGTTCGCCCCCTTCAGGCAATGCGGTGCGGTGCGCGCGGTGCGTTTCGGGACCCCATAGGGGACCGAAACGCGCACCCGTTGGCCGGGTCAGGGCTCAGAGCAGCTTTGCCAACGCCGCGTCCGCCATCTCCCGAGTTGGGTAGAGGTGGAAGCGCACGATCTCGCCGTCGCGTGCCTCGATGAGCTGGACGATGTCCATGGCGACGGGGACGCCGCTCTCGCTACCGACGGCCTGCTGGTGCACCTCGACGATCAGGAAACGACCCGCGATCTCCTCGACCTTGCGGATATCGATCGAGATCTCGCGCCACGCCTCGATCCACTCCATCATCCATTTCTGGAACTGCTCGCGACCCTGATAGTCGCCGGCGTTCATCAGGCCGCGATCGGCATGCACCTCGATGTCGTCGGCGGCCCGGCTGACGACGAATGCGAGATCGCCGCGGTTGAAAGCCTCCGTTCCCTCCCGCAGCAGCTCCAGGTTCTCGCTTCCGGCGCTCAACCGTCCAGCTCCAGGACGGTGAGGAACGCCTCTTGTGGCACTTCGACTCGTCCCACCTGCTTCATCCGCTTCTTGCCTTTCTTCTGCTTTTCGAGCAGCTTGCGCTTGCGGGTGACGTCACCGCCGTAAAGCTTCGCGGTCACGTCCTTGCGCAGCGCCTTGACCGTCTCGCGGGCCAGGACGCGCGAGCCGACCGCAGCCTGGACCGGGACGTCGAAGAGCTGGCGCGGAATCGTCTTGCGCAGGCGCGCGACGAGCATCTTGCCCGCAGGGTAGGCCTTGTCGCGGTGGACGATGATCGAAAGCGCATCGACCGGCTCTCCTGCGAGCAGCACGTCGAGCTTCACCATGTCCCCCGCCCGCATCTCCGTCGGCTCGTAGTCCAGCGAGGCGTAACCGGCAGTTCGGGACTTGAGCTGGTCGAAGAAGTCGAAGACGATCTCGCCCATCGGCAAGTCGTAGGTGAGCTGGACGCGCTCCGGCGAGAGGTAGTGCATGCCGGCGTGGGAGCCGCGACGCTCCTGGCAGAGCTCCATCACCGCCCCCACCCGGTCCGCAGGGCAGATCACGCTGGCGCGGATGTAGGGCTCCTGGATCTCTTCGATCACGCCCGGGTCCGGGAGATCGACGGGTGAATGAACCTCGATTCGCTCGCCATTGGTCATCGCGACCTCGTAGCTCACGTTGGGAGTGGTCGCCAGCAGGTCGAGGTCATACTCCCGCTCCAGCCGCTCGCGCACGATGTCCATGTGAAGCAGACCGAGGAATCCGCAGCGAAAGCCAAAGCCGAGCGCCTGCGACGTCTCGGGCTCCCAGGAGAGGGCGGCATCGTTCAGCGACAGGCGATCGAGGGCTTCGCGCAGGTCCTCGTAGCGGTCGGTCTCGATCGGGAAGAGCCCGCAGAACACCATCGGCTTGACCTCGCGGTAGCCCGGCAATGGCTCCGCACCCGGGTCGGCGATCGTCGTCAGCGTGTCGCCGACGCGCAGCCTGCTCACGTCCTTGATTCCCGTGATCACGTATCCGACCTCACCGGCGTCCATCCGCGGGGACGCCTTCATCGCCGGTTTGAAGAATCCGATCTCGTCGATCTGCGCCTCGGTGCCGTTCTGCATCGCACGGATCGCCTGGTCCTTGGCGAACGCACCGTCCACAGCCCGCACATACGCCACCACGCCTCGGTACTGGTCGAACTCGGAATCGAAGATCAGCGCCCGGGGCGCGGCTTGGGGGTTCCCCTTGGGCGCGGGAATGCGGGCGACGATCGCCTCCAGGACCTCGGGCACCCCCTGGCCGGTCTTGGCGGAGATCTGGAGGATGTCGTCGGGGCTGCCCCCGATCAGGTCGAGGATCTCTCCCGTCACCCGCTCCGGTTCAGCTCCCGGGAGGTCGACCTTGTTCAGGATCGGGATCAGCTCGAGCCCCGCTTCGATCGCCGCGTAGGTGTTGGCCACGGTTTGCGCCTCGACGCCCTGGGCCGCGTCGACGACGAGTAGTGCGCCTTCGCAGGCGGCCAGCGAGCGCGAGACCTCGTAGGAGAAGTCGACGTGGCCGGGCGTGTCGATCAGGTGCAGGTGGTAGGTCCCGCCGTCCTGCGCCGTGTAGTCGACGCGCACGGCCTGGGCCTTGATCGTTATCCCGCGCTCGCGCTCGAGGTCCATCGAGTCGAGGAGCTGCGGCAGATGGCTGCGCGCGTCAACCGCACCGGTCAGTTCCAGGATGCGGTCGGCCAGGGTCGACTTGCCGTGGTCGATGTGGGCGATGATCGAGAAGTTTCGGATCCGGTGCATGGGGCGTGGGGTGGTCGAGTCGTAGTCGGGCGGCCCGCCGAGCCCGACCGGCCGAGCAAGTCCAGGACGCAGCCTGAGAAGTGTGCCAGCGGCACACGAGCAGGCGAGGACGCAGACTTGCGACGTGCCGGACGAGGTCGCCGGGTTGTCCCGGCTGCGGCTCGCCCACCCCAAGTATGGCGGGACGCAGCGGGCGCACCGGGCGTCGGCGGGTGTCGCTAGGTGGGCTTGTCGATCGACTCCCAGCTCTCCAGCTCGGGGAGCGGGTCGCGAGCCTCGCCGGCGATGCCCTTGCCGTCGCGGATCTCGAAGTGCAGGTGGTCGCCCCAGCACGAGCCGGTGCAGCCAACGCCGCCGAGTTGCTCGCCTGCCTCGACCTCGTCGCCGACCTTCACCCGGGCGGGCTCGACCAAGTGCATGTAGATGTACGTCCGGTCGTTCTCCGGGTCGTACAGGTAGACGTAGTTGCCCTGGCCGCCATCGGAGCCGGTCTCGGCGATGACGCCATCGGTCACCGCGACGAGCGGCGTTCGGGCCGGAGCGAACATGTCGTGACCGGCGTGGATGTGACCGGAGCGGGCGGCGCCGAACGCGGCCTCTGTGCTGCCGTAGTCGACGTTGCCGACGACGGGCACGAACGGGCCGGGATTGAGGCGGGCCCTGCGTGCGGCGATCTTGCGCCTCTGCTCACGAGCGATCCGTGCTTGCTCGGCCTTGATCGCGGCTGGCGAGGCGGGAGCAAGTAACCGCAACGGATCCTGGCGGGACTTGTCATTCGGCTGCTCGGCAGCGAGTGCCGGCGTCGCGACGGCGATCACGGTTGCAGCGGTTGCAAGGGCACGGGTTGTCGAACGTCGATAGGCCATGACTGGCGGTTCACCTCTCGGGAGTCGGGGCGCTGGGCGCCCGGCGCCGATTTGGCGCCTCACCCCCGCGGGACTCGCGATCGGCGAGCCGTTTCAAGCGGGGTTAGCGGGAATACACCCTGAGCTCCCGCAGTTAGCGGCTGTGTGACCGGAGTCACACACACTTTGCTTGCAATCGAGCGCCCAGCCAGCGCCCGGCCGGTTGCGGTTTGCCGCGCCTGCCGCGGCTTCGAGCAACCGCCGGCTTAGCGGCGGCGGAGGGCTCCGAGCGCCTGCGACGCCTCCGGCACCCGCATCGCCACGACGGCCCCAAGGTAGGCAAGGCCGCCGGCGCCGAGCGCGACGCCCAGCGAGACGATCTGTGCCCCGGTCCCGCGGCCCAGTTCCGAGTCGAGAAGGTCCCACACGAGATAGGCGACGCCGGCCAGGATCGTCGCGGCCGCGACGATCCGCGTGCCGGTCCAGATCAGGGTTCCCAGCTCCAGCCGCCCGAGCTGCCCGCGCAGGACCCATGCCTGCGCGACCACGCTGGCGATGGTCGCGATGCCCGTCGCCGCGACGATCCCGCCCACGCCGAACGGCTCATAGAAGAGCAGCGCGACGCCCGCCGTGATCAACAGGTTCCCGAGCGAGATCAGGGTCGGAAGCCAGGGCCGCTGCAGGCTGAAGAAGGTCCGCGTAAGGAGCAGGAACAATCCATTGAAGGGCAGCGAGAACGCGAACCAGAACAGGGCCTCGGACACCAGGTCCGTCGAGGCCGCATCGAAGACGCCGCGCTCGTACACCAGCCGGGTCATCGGCTCCGAGAGGACCAGGATCGCCGCCATCGCCGGGATCAGCATCAGGAGGATCTGTCGCATGCCGTTGGCCATCGTCGAGCGCAGCCCGTCGTGGTCGTCGCGGGCCGCGAATCGCGCGAGCGTCGGGAACAGGACCGTCGCGATGGCGACTGAGAAGATCCCCTGCGGCAGCATGTAAATGCGGAACGCCTTGTCGATCGCGGCCGGCGCCTGCTCGGAAACAAGAAAGCCGACGGTGCTGTTGATCAGCAGGTTGACATTGATCAGCCCGAGGCTGATCGTCACCGGCAACATCAGGAGCAGTACCCGGCGCACCTTCGGATTGCCCCAATCGCCCCGGTCGATCTTGAACGGCGCCAGGAGCGCCCGGCGCGCTCCGAAAGGCGTGTGGCGCATGTCCCAGACGGGGATCATCAGCTGCACCACCGTGCCGACGAGAACCCCGATCGCGTATGCGTAGATCTCGTCGTCGCCGCTGAAGGCAGGTGCCAGGGCGACCAGCACGGCGATGATCGCAACGTTCCAGAAAAACGGTGAGATCGCGAACGCGCCGAAGCGGTCGTAGCTGTTCAGGATCCCGACGATCATCCCCGTCACGCCGAGCAGCAGGACGATCGGAAACAGCAGCCGCGACAGACCTACGGTGAGGTCGGAGACCACTTCGAACTCGTCCGGCACGAACAACGGCATCACAACCGGCGCGAGGAGGATCAGGACAGCCGTAAGCGCGCCCAGGATCAGCGTGACGAGGAAGATCATCGTCGAGGCCACGCGGAATGCCTCCCGCCGCTGGTCCTTCTCGAGCAACTCGGTGAAGACCGGGACGAAGGCCGCTTGGATGGCGGCGTCGGCGAACAGGCTCCGAACCAGGTTCGGGAGCTGAAAGGCCAGGGTGAAGGCTGACATCGCTCCGGTCACGCCGAAATACGATGCGGCGACGATCTCCCGGACCAGCCCTGCGACCCGCGAAGCGGCGGTCGCCAGCGAGAACAGGGCGGTCGAGCGCGCCAGCCGGCTCGAGCGCTTGGGCCCGCCGGATTCGGTGGCCAAATCGGACTCGGGCTCGCGGCTCATCCGGCTATCATCCGCCCTCGCCACATGGCCAACATCGCTTCACAACGCAAGCGGAATGTCCGCACCGATCGCGAACAGGCCGAGAACCGCCGCTTCACGAGCGCCGTCAAGACCCACTTCAAGCGCCTCGAGAGCGCAGTCGCCGAAGGCGACTCGGAGGCGGCGGACGCCGAGCATCGCGCATTGGTCTCGAAGGTGGACAAGGCGGTCCAGAAGGGCGCTCTGCACCGCCGAAGCGGCGCGCGCAAGAAGTCCCGCGCTGCCCGCCTGCGCGCCGGCTCCTCCTCGTAAGCCAGCATTCAGCGCGTGCCGCTTGCCCGCGCCACCGCCAGCGCCAGCGCCACGTGCTCGGGGTAGTCGGAGCCTCCTCTGGTCCACCACTCCAGGTCGGCGATCGCGCACGTTGCCGCTCGCAGATCGTGCTGATCCAGGCCGCGAACCTTGCGCACCAGGAGCTTCGCCGCGTAGGGGTGCATCGGAAGCGAAGCCTCCAGCTCGCGTGAGCTTCGTCCAGCCTCGAGTCCGGCAAGAGCGATTCGAGCACCTCGCAGGCGCTTGGCCGCCTCGTAGACGAGCGGTGTGACCGACTCGCCCTGCGCTGCGAGCCTGGCCGCGGCCCTTGCCGCCGCCCCAGGATCCCGATCCACGATTGCGTCGGAGAGGGCCCAGAAAACCTCCTCCGACGTATCCGTGACCATCGCCTCCAGGTCGGCTTCGGTAACGCTCCCGCCCGGCTCGGCCCACAAAGCCAGCCGGTCGAGCTCGGACGCGAGCCTCCTCGTCGACACGCCCATGCGATCGACCAGGAGCTGCGCCGCACCCAGCTCGAGCTCGAAGCCTCGAGCTCGAGCGTCCTTGACCAGCGTCGCGGGCAGGTCGCGCGCCTTGGGCGCGTCGTAGCGATGCACCTCCCCACCCCCGGCGTCGATTGCTTCGGCCAAGCCCTTCGGCGCCCTGCGCTTCGGCTCCTCGCGCGCAACGAGCACGACCGTCAGGTCCGGCGGCAGATCCGCAACGGCTTTGATCACCGGTTTCGCCTGCCCGGCGCTCCACAGCTGCACGCCGTCGGCAATCAGGTAGCGTCGTGCCGCCATCAGCGACAGCGCCGGAATTGCCGCCACCAACGCCTCCGGGTCCGGTGGGCCGTCTCCACCGAACGACTCCAGCGCCCCCGCGTCAGCCTCACGCTCGGCGCGGAGCCGGAGCCTTGTCAGGGCCGCGTCGAGCTTCGCTTCGTCGTCGCCGGCCAGGAGGTACGCCGGAGCCAGCGCCGTGCCGGCGTTCATCGGCCCGAAGGCGGTCGATGATCACGGGCAGCAGGCCGAGGGCGTGGAGTCGCGGCCTCAGGCGTCATTGCGGGAGCACCCTACCCGACACTCCAGCCGTCATCGCGGACCTCGATCACGATCTCGCCGTCCTCGTCGGTGCGCCGTGTAGGCACCGCTGCCTGCTCGAGCGCAGCCAGGGTTTCGGGCGCAGGATGCCCGTAAGGATTGCCGCTGCCCGCCGAGATCAAGGCCAGCCCGGGCGAGGTCTCGGCCAGGAGCCCGGGCAATCCCGCGTCGGCGCTCCCATGGTGGGCAACCTTGAGGACGTCGACCGGAGCGACCCTGTACGCGGCTTCCTCGGCCTCGGCGTCGCCGGTCAGCAACGCCTGGAACCGACGGACCGAAGCGTGAAGCACAAGCGAGCGCGCGTTGGGCTCTTCCCCGGGCGCAGGCTCGTCCTGATCCGTCGGCCAGAGCACCTCCATTCGCAAGCGGCCGCTGGACACCGACCTGCCCTGGCCCAGCTCCGTGAGCCGAGGGCACACGATCGCGCTGCATGCGGCCGGCGGCGCCCCGTGCGCGATCAAGAGCCTGTCGACCTGCACGGATGCGAGAAGCTCGCCCAGGGCCCCCGAGTGGTCGAAGTCATCGTGGGTCAGGGCCAGGGCGCCAAGGCGCTCGATGCCCAGGTCACCAAGCCGATCCGGGACCCCGCCGCCGGGAGGACCGGTGTCGACCAGGATCGGCGGCGCGTTCCGAGGCTCGAGCAGGATCGCATCACCCTGGCCGACGTCGAACACCCGCATCGTCAGCTCGGGTTCCCCGCGCGCGGTCGGTTCCCCGCCGAAGCCTCCGCCGGCCCAGACAGCGGCCAGCGCCGCCGCAACGCCGGCCGCCGTCAATGCCGGCACTCGTCCACGTCCCCAGCCCGCCGTCAGGCCCCTGCGGCGCTCGAATGCCAGACAGGCCAGGCGTCCGCCGCCAAGCAGCGCCACGGTAAGCAGCAACGTGACAACGGGTCCCGGCGCAGCGAGGTCTACTTGTGCCCACGGACCGCCGAGCGCGTGTGCGACCCAGCCGATATACCCGGCGCAAAGGCCACCCAAGGCGCTCAACGGCTCCACGGGCGCGCCGCCGATTTGCCCAAGCGCGCCGGCGAGCATGCCCAGCCACATCGCCGGCGCGATCGCGGGGAGAGCCAGGATGTTCGCGGGTATCGCGGTCAGGGAGAGGACCTCGAAGTGATGCGCGGCCAGGGGGGCGGTGGCAACGGTCGCCGCGACGGTCATCGCCAGGCCTTCGCTGATCAAGCGTCGTGCGGGCGAGGCACGGCCAGGCCCGGTAAACAGCCGGGTCAGCGGAGCGGCCAGCACCAGGAGCCCCGCAACCGCGGCAAAGCTGAGCTGCCAACCGAGGTCGCCGGTGGCGCGCGGGTCGACGGCGAGCGTCACCACAGCCGCCAGCCAGAGCGCGTACCAGCGCGCGCGTGGCCGCGACGCCAGGGCGGCAATGAGACCCGCGGCACCCATCACGCCGGCCCGCTGGATCGATGCGCCGGCGCCGGCGACCGGCACATAGATGGCGATCACGATGATGATCGCGACGATCCGGGAGCGAAGGCGTAGCCCGAGGAGCGCGAAGATCGGGGCGGCGAGCAGAGCCAGGAGCATCACGTTCTGGCCGCTGACCGCGAGGACGTGCGCAAGGCCTGAACGGCGGAAGTCCTCCCGGACGGGCTCGGAGATCAGGTCGTCCTGGCCCAAGACGAACCCGCGCAGCAGGGCCGCCGCGGGTTCGGCATTGCCCCGCCCGAGCGCGGACTCGGCGCGCCGCCGGATCCCGTCCAGCGCCCCGGCTAAGCCTTCACGCCGCCGACGCGTGGCCCTGACCTCATCCGTGACGACAACCCGCGCGGCCCCAGCGCGAGCGAGCGACGCCCGCTCCCAGGGGTCCGGTTCGCGAACGACCCCCGCCAAGGACACCACCCGCCCCTGCTCCGGTATGTCCGCCAACCCGGTGGCTTCGACGCCGATCCGGCCCGCGCCCGCCGAAACAACGAAGCTGGTGGTCCCCGCCGCGGTTCGCGGATTCGTCACCACCGGTCCCTTGAGGGCCACCGACGCTCCGGGATCGGGAGCGAGCGCACCGGCGTCGATCGCCGACAGGCGCAGCGACCCGACCGTGAGGCCGCCGAGGACGGCGCATGTCGCCACGGCTGCGATCCATGGCCACGCGGGCGGGCCCATGCGCCTGGCGAGCGCGAGCGGAGCCGCGAGCAGCGCGAGCGCCGGCAGGGACGGTCCGGGAAGGCGAGCCGGGGCGAGCGCCAGGCCGACCGCCGCGCCGATCATCAGGGCGTATCGCCAAGCCAGCGACTGCCTGGGCGTCACGGCTGGAGCCGAGCCCGCAGGGCCTCCATGGTCGCCGGCCCGATGCCTGAGACCTGATCGAGGTCATCGATCGACGCAACGCCGCCGCGCTCATCGCGGAAAGCAAGGATCGCGGCTGCGGTCACCGGGCCGATTCCCTCAATCGTGTCGAGGTCCTCGGCCGTGGCCGAGCCCAGGCTAATCGGCCCGTCTGTGGTTCCACCCGTTATCCCGGCACTGCCGGCAGGCGCCTTCGCCGGCACCTGGACCTGCTGGCCATCCGCGAGAGGAGCGGCAAGGTTGATCGCGTCGGCCTCCGCATCCCGGCTGGCGCCACCGGCCCGCTCGATCGCATCCGCGACGCGGGAGCCGAAAGGCAGGGAATAGACACCGGGCCTCGAGACCGCTCCCGCCACATGCACCACCAAATCCTCCCCGCCCGATTCAACCTTGACGGCAGAGCCGCTCGCGACCTGGTCAGTGTCGCGGTAGGCGATGGATTCAGCAGAGCCGGAGCCGGGCTCGGCTTTGATCCACCGGGCCCCCAGCAGCAGTCCAACAACCGCGAGAGCGGCATAGACGAAGATTTGCGCGCGACTCAGTTCCGGCACCCGGTCAGCGTGCCGGGAAAAGACGCACGCGTGTCAGACCGGCTGCGCCAATCGTGCCGTCAAAGTCACTCGATCTTGAATCCGGCCAGTCCTTCAGGCTCCTCGGCCCGGATCTCAACCCGTTCGACTTCGGCGCCCGCGGGTCCCTGGCGGCAGAAGCCGATCAGCGCTTCGATGTCCGACTCGCGTCCTTCGAAGGCCGCTTCGACGGTCCCGTTCGCCCGGTTGGCGACCCAGCCAGCGACATCGCGCGACTCGGCACGGCGGCGCATCGTGTCGCGGAAGAAGACGCCCTGGACCCGACCGTGGATGATCACGCGCCTGCGCCTCCTCGGGCCCGCCGGAGGCACTGGCTCAGGCGTCGTCGTAGCCGTCGTAGCTGGCAGCTTGGCTTGCAAGCCGGAGGCTGAAGAGCTCATCGGCAGACACACCCGGCGACGTGACCAGGACGAGCGCGAGCGGCTCCGAGCCATGGTTGGCGACCGAGTGGTCTGTGGCGGGAGGGATCAGGACGAGGTCCCCGGGTGCCAGCTCCTGGCTGTCGCCGGTGGCGGAGATCGTGCCGGTTCCGCCGACGACCACGTACGCCTGCTCCGCGTCCTCGTGCGAGCGCAGCTCTTCGGACGCGCCAACCGGAACCTCGATCCAGTTCACCGACAGGTTGCGGGACCCAAGCTCCCCTGCATCCATCAGTACATGGCTCCGCAGGCGGTGGACGTCGAGGGTCGTTGCTTCAGCGAAGCGTCTGACGAGCACGTTGCCGTTTTAGCAGACCTGGGTGACCGAGGCGGAACGGGCTCAGGGATTACACCTAGCGCGCGACGAGGTTGACGAGCCGTCCCGGCACGACCACTTCCTTGACGACCTCCTTGCCGTCGAGGTGCGATTCGACCAGCTTGCTGGCGCGAGCGAGGCGAAGCAGCTCGTCGTTCGGCGTGTCGGCCGCGACCTCGATTTGAGCGCGGCGCTTGCCGTTCACCTGGACGACGACCGTGACCGTCTCCGCGGTCAGGAGTTCCGGATCGGCCACCGGCCAGGGCACCTCCCAAAGGCGCTCTCCCGTCATCCGCTCGTAAACCTCGCTCGCAAGATGGGGAGCGAACGGGTAGACGAGCGAGGCGGCCGTCGCCGTCGCGAAACGCACCGCGGCGTCACCCGGGCCGCCGAACAGCCCTTCCTTCAACCGGTAGGACTCGTTGACCAGCTCCATGACCGCCGAGATCGCGGTGTGGAGTTGAAAGCCGTTGTTGATGTCGTTGGTGGACTTGTCGATCGCCCAATGTGCTTTCCGCACGAGCGTGAGGGCGTCGCCGCCGACGGCGGGGTCCGCGCCGTTCGATTCGGTGTGCTCCGAGACCTCGTCGCAAAGCCGCCAGAGCCGGGAGAGAAAGCGATGGATGCCTTCGACCCCCTCGTCGGTCCAGTCGCCGCCGCGCTCCGGGGGGCCCATGAAGCAGATGAAGGTTCGCGTGGCGTCCGCGCCGAAGCGCTCCACGTAGTCCTGCGGGCTCACCGTGTTGTCTTTCGACTTCGACATCTTCGCCCCGTCACGCGTGATCATTCCCTGGGTGAACAGGTTGGCGAACGGCTCTTGGATGCCGAGCAGCCCGAGATCAGCCAGGGCCTTCGTGAAGAAGCGCGCGTACATCAGGTGCAGGATCGCGTGCTCAACTCCGCCGATGTACTGATCGACGGGCATCCAATGATCGACCACGGCGCGATCCCAGGGCAGGCTCTCGTTCCGGGGGTCGAGGTATCGCAGGAAGTACCACGAGGAATCGACGAAGGTGTCCATCGTGTCGGTCTCCCGTCGCGCCGGCGCCCCACAGGCAGGGCAGTCGACCTCGACCCAACCGGTGACGGCCTCCAGCGGGCTCTGGCCCTTCGGTGCGTAGTCCGAGACCTCCGGGAGCTCGACCGGTAGAGCGTCATCGGGGACCGCCACGATGCCGCAGTCGGAGCAGTGCAGGACGGGGATCGGACAGCCCCAATAGCGCTGTCTCGAAAGCAGCCAGTCGCGAAGCCGGAAGTTGACCGAGCGCCCCCCGCGCCCTTCGGCCTCGAGCCAGTCGCAGATCTCGGCGTAGGCCTCGCGGTTATTTAGTCCATCGAAGCTCCCGGACGCGGTCATTGGCCCATCGCCCATGTAGGGCAAATCCTCCCCGCCTGCGATCACCCGTCGCACCGGCAGACCGAAGGCCTGGGCGAAGTCGAAGTCGCGCTGATCGTGCGCCGGCACCGCCATAATCGCCCCGGTGCCGTAGTCGGTCAGGACGTAATCGGCGATGAACGCCGGAATCTGCTCGCCGTTGACGGGGTTGGTGACCGTACGTCCAAGCGATATCCCCGTCTTCTCGCCCGCCCCCTCGCCACGCTCCTCCGCCGAACGACGGGCAGCCCGAGCGACGTACTCGGCAACGGCCGACTCGGAATCGGTACCCGCGGCCAGCCGGGCGACATCCGGGTGCTCGGGCGCCAAGACGAAGAAAGTCGCGCCAAACAGGGTGTCGGGCCGGGTCGTGAAGACGGGGAAGTCGATGTCAAGCTCCTCGCAGCGGAAGACGACCTCGGCGCCCTCGGAGCGGCCGATCCAGTTGCGCTGCATGGTGATGACGTGGTCGGGCCACGAATCGAGCAGCTCGAAGTCGTCCAGCAGCCGGTCCGCGTACTTGGTGATCCGGAAGAACCACTGCTCCAAGTCACGTTGCTCGACCAGGCTGCCACAGCGCTCGCAGCGGCCGTCGATGACCTGCTCGTTCGCGAGGACGGTGGCGTCGACCGGGCACCACTGGACAGGAGCTTTTGCCCTGTAGGCGAGGTCGTTCTCGAGCAGGCGCAGGAAGACCCACTGGGTCCAGCGGTAATAGGCGGGCTCGGAGGTCGCGAACTCGCGGGTCCAGTCGATCGAGATGCCCCAGCGCTTGAACTGACGGCGAAACTCCTCGATCGAGTCCCAAGTCGCCTGACGTGGAGGGACGCCGGTCTTGATCGCGTTGTTCTCGGCGGGGAGGCCGAACGCGTCGTAGCCCATCGGATGAATCACCTGAAAGCCGTGACGCCGCCGGAAGTGGGCAATCGCGTCGCCGATCGCGTAGTTCTTCAGATGGCCGACGTGCGGCTCTCCGGACGGGTAAGGCAGCATCTCGAGGACGTACGCCTTCGGCTTCGCCGGATCGAAGCCTTCGTCGCCGGGATTCGGCACCTCCCAGGCGCGCTCCTCAGCCCAGATCGCCTGCCAGCGGGCCTCGATCCGGGCGGGGTCGTATCGGGCTGGCTCCTGACTCATCGGGAGCGTGAGTTTAGGCCGCGACACTCACCTCTCGGTCGCGCTCGATCTCAGCGACGAGCCCTTCGAGGATTTCGCCGGCTCGACGGTCCCGGAGGTCGTTCGCCAGCAAGGAGCCGCGGTCTGCGAGCTCCCGGTCCGCCTTCCCCACCGGCAGGTCCAGATCGAGGACGCGGGCTCCGGTCGATCGGAGCACCTTGCGCAGTTCAGCCTGAGCCCAAACGGCACCGAACTGTCCGGTGCTCGCCCCGACGACCGCCGCCGGTTTGCCCCTAAACGGGGTGGATTTGAGGGGGCGCGACGCCCAATCGACGGCATTCTTGAGGACCCCCGGGATCGAGGAGTTGTACTCCGGCGTCGCGAACAGGAGCCCGTCGGCTGCCGCGATGGCTTCGCGCAGCTCGCGAACCGCTTCGGGGGCGGGCGCGATGTCGCGATCGCCGTCGTAGGGCGGAATCCGGCGCAAGCCGTCCCAGAGGTCGACTTCGACCCGGGCCGGCGCCCGCTTCGCGATCTCGCGAAGCAGGCGCGTGTTCAGGGAGCCGTCCCGGAGGCTGCCCGATATGGCGAGGATCCTCATCGGACCACTCAACTCCGATTGAGCTCGAGGTCGACGACGAGCTTGACCTCGTTGGCCAGGGCGGCGCCGCCGGACGGCAGCTCCATCTGCCAGTTCATGCCGAAGTCGGTGCGATCGATCACGGCCTCGAGCGCAAGCGCGAGCTTCTGGCCGCCGCCGGGCGCCTCAATTGGACCGCGAAGCCGGCCGCGAGCGGTGACCGGCAGCGCGAACCCGGCCATGCTCAACTCACCGCTGACCCGGAGATCGTCGGGCTCGCCGCTGATCTCAGTCGATTGGAATCGGACGCTGGGGTTGCGCTCGGCGTCGAAGAACTCCGGCGACAGTAGGTGCGGGCGGATGTTGTCGTCGTCGACGCTGATGCTCGCGATCTCGACCGAGCCATCGAGAGCGAAGTTTCCTCCGCTCACAGTCAGCCCTGCGTCGACGGGCTTGAACCCGCCCCGAAAGACTGAGAGGCCGGCATGTTCGACCGCGAAGCTGGCGCTGGAATGCGCAGTGTCGGCGGTCCAGGTGCCCTCGCGGATTTCGGTCTTGACCTGGGTGGTGCTCATCGGAAACCTCTCCTTTGGGTGTAGGAACAATTGTTGCGTGTGCAAGCAATGTACCACGAAGTCGTTGCATTGTCAATTGTTGTCATCTACACTGCCCAGCGGTGACCACAGCGACCGACGAAAAGATCAATCAGGAGCAGCTCCGCGCGTGGCGGGCTTTCCTGAGCGCGCACTCCGCGATGTTGCGCCGGATCAGCCGCGACCTCGACGAGGCCGGGTTGCCCCCCCTCCCGTGGTATGACGTACTGGCCGCTCTACGGGACGCGCCAGAAGGACGGCTTCGCCAGGTTGACCTTGCCGAGCGGGTGCTCTTGAGTCACAGCGGCCTCAGCAGGCTGCTGGACCGGATCGAAGCAAAGGGCTTGGTTGAGCGGGTGCGTTGCCCCGGCGACCGGCGCGCGATGCACCTGATGCTCACCGCTGAAGGCGGGGAAATGCTGGCTCGGATGTGGCCGGTCTACGCGCGCGGGATCGCCGATGACTTCTTGCCGGCCCTAGGCTCGAACCCGTGCGAAGTGCGGCAGACGCTCGAGGCGATCGGGACGAGCTGCGAGGTCCGGTCAGCCGGGTAGGCCGGCGACGAAGTCGACGAACTTCTTCGTGTCGCGCAACGGGGCGCCGTGGCCGAACAGCACGAGCTTGGGCTCCAAGGTGCCGAGCCTCTTCGCCGAGCGCCGGTTCTCTTCAGGGTCGGGGGTCAGGAAGCTCTTGGGCTCGGTCAGGCCCGGGATCCCTGTCAGCACATCCATGTTGTTGAGGACGTCACCCAACACCAGGGTTCGGTCAGCCTCACGCCAGAAGACGACGTGACCGGCGGAATGGCCAGGGGTGTCGAGCACCTTGAAGCCACCCACTTCGTCCCCTTCGCGCAAGGTGCGGTCGACGCGGTGGCCCGGGCCGGTCATCGTCTTGGCGAAGAACTGGGCCATGAAGTGGTCCGGCTGAAGAGCGCCGATCAGGTCGGGATCCTCGGCGGCGGCGACATCGGCTTCGCCGACCCAGAAGGGCACGCCGTAGCGCTCGCAGACCGCGTGGCTGGCTCCCTGATGGTCAGGGTGGGCGTGAGTGAGAGCGTGGGCCGCCAGGTCGTGGCCCTGGAGCTCCCGGAGGATTCGGCGGGTAGCGAACCGGGTTGACGCGTCGATTAGCACGTCGCCGATCAGGTAGACGTTGATCGCGTTCGGCGGGAAGCCACGGAGCTGGAAGACGCCGTCGGCGAGTTGCTTCATCGAGCAGAACCTACAGAGATCACTCCTTGGTGACACGCCGCGTCTGCGGGCGGCGTAACCTGAAACGCCATGGTGACGGGACACCAAGAGGATGCCGCCGCGGGCCTCAACCGGCGGGAGCTGATCGGAGGCGGGGTGGCAGCTGCCGGGACGCTGGCGATGGGTCCCGAGTTCTGGAAGGCCCTCGCCAGGCCGGCGGTTCCCGGGCGCGGGCCGTACGGACCCCTCCGCCCGCCGGATGCCAACGGCATCATGCTGCCGGATGGGTTCAGGTCGCGGGTGATCGCTCGCGGCTTGGCGCCCGTCGCGGGCACGGCCTACCTGTGGCACATCTTCTCGGACGGGGCAAGCACCTACCGGACCGGAGACGGAGGATGGATTCTGGTCTCCAACTCCGAGGTTCCGACGCCGGTTGACTTGCCGCTCGACACGCCGATCGGGAATCCGGGCGAGGGTGGCGCCAGCGCGATCCGCTTCAACAGGGACGGGGGCATCGTCGATGCCTATCGGATCCTCTCGGGGACCAGCTCCAACTGCGCCGGCGGGACCACTCCCTGGGGGACTTGGCTGTCGTGCGAGGAGACGGACACCGGCCGCGTGTGGGAGTGCGATCCGGCCGGCAAGCGAAAGGCGGTTGCGCGGCCGGCGATGGGGGTCTTTAAGCACGAGGCGGCGTGCATCGACCGCAGGACCGGCTTCGCCTACCTCTCCGAGGACGACGGCGAAGGCTGCTTTTACCGGTTCCGCCCGGCTCGGATGGGCGACTTGTCCAAGGGGCGGCTCGAGGTCGCGCGGGTCAGACGCCGCCGCCGGGTCGAGTGGGTTCGGGTTCCGGATCCGTCCGCAGCCTCGATGCCGACCCGCGATCAGGTGGCAGGCGCGAAGCGGTTCCAGCGGGGCGAGGGGATCTGGTTCGACAGCGGCACGGTTTACCTCGCGACCACGAGTGACAGCAGAATCTGGGCTTACGACACCCGGCGGGAGCGCATCCGCGTGCTCTACAACCCCGCGAAGATCGAAGATCCGCCGCTGACCGACGTCGACAACATCACTGTCCACCGGCAGTCCGGCGATTTGTTCGTTTGCGAGGACAACGGGGCGCCCGACGCTTACGACATCGCGATCATCAATCAGGGGCGCCGTCGCCGGCGACGCCACCCGCAAGTCGCACGGTTCTTGAAGCTGACGGGCATCCAGCACGGCGAGCCCGAGACCCAGCTCGCGTCCGAGGTGGCCGGCGTTTGCTTCAACCCTCGCGGCACCCGCATGTACCTCGCCTCTCAGCGGGGGTTCGGAACCGGCGTCATCTACGAGGTGAGTGGGCCGTTCAGGAGGACTCGGACCAGGGGCTGAGCGGGGAGCGGGCCCACCGCGCGGCGACGGGCCGATCATGGAGCTGAGGGGACTCGAACCCCTGACCTTCTGGCTGCCAGCCAGACGCTACTACCAACTGAGCTACAGCCCCTTGGAACTCGTACTCAGCCGCCCAGTTTACCGACGATCGCTGCCGTTTCTCACGGGCGGACGCGAAGCTTCGTGACGCGCGAAACGCGCCAAACTCCGTAACAACGAAGGCGCTAGTCGGCGTCCAGGTCCAGAATGACGCGGCCCTCGCGCGTGTCGCGGACGACGAAGCCGAACGGCGCGCGCTCTTCGAGCTCGCGTAGGAGCTCGACCGGCTCTCTCAGGTTCATCTCCAACGTCGCCCTGCCCTTGG
>JALZKA010000127.1 GCA_030859475.1 Actinomycetota bacterium | reverse complement strand
CGCGAACCGGGACGCCCCCGGCCTCGAGCCCGCCTACTCGGAAGCCTGAACCGGATCCAAGGTGAGCTTGCTCCCAGGGCCCAAGCCAAGCGCGGCGGCGGTCCCGGAAGCAAGCTCCAAGGCGGAGGCGCCAAGCCTGGCTCGCGCGGTCCGGCGCGGCGCCAGCGCCTCGCGCTTGGCGAGCACCGTCGCTTCGCGATCTCCCAGCTCCAGCCAGACGACGTCGATTGGCGTTCGCATCCAGAAGGTGTGAAGCGAGCGGCATCCGGGGATCAGAAGGGGCCGGATCTGATCCGCGTCGAGGCGCATCAAGCCGAGGAAGCGAAGGCGCGGGCTCCCCGCCACCACAACCTCGAGCTCCCCGCCGGACGCGGTCGCCCGCAGGCGCGGCGCTCCCTCAAACCGTCGCGGCTCCACCCTAGGCCGCCTGCGCTTGCCCGGGCTCCCGGCCGAGGATGCCGCTCATCAGCTCGATCGCCCCGCCCTTGTGGAGCGGGTCGTTCAGGTTCCCGCACTTGGGGCTCTGGATGCACGACGGGCAGCCCGCCCGGCACGGGCACTCCGACACAAGCCGGAGCGCGTCGGCGACCAGCCGGTCGAAGCGCTCGAACCCCCGCTCCGCGATGCCGACGCCACCCGGATGCCCGTCGTAGATGAAGATCGTGGGCTTGCCGGTTTGGAAATGGACGTTGGTGGAGAGGCCGCCGATGTCCCAGCGGTCGCACATCGCCAAGAGCGGCAGCACGGCGATCTGGGAGTGCTCGGCGGCGTGGAGGGCACCGAGCTGGACCTCGGGCGGGAGCGCGGCGGGTCCGGCCAGCCGGTCGTCGAGGACGTACCAGAGCGCCTGGGTCGGAAAGTTCTGCTCGGGCAGCTCCAGGGCGACGAGGTCGATCATCTCGTGGTCGGCGAGGCTCTTTCGCGCGTAGGCGATCACCTGCTCGGTCACCGAGACCTCGCCGAAGTAAAGCTCGACGCCGGCATCCAGGCCTTCGAGCTTCGAGCGACTGGCCATGCGCTCGATGTAGACGTGGGTTTCCTTCTTCGGCTGGGTGTACCAGTTGCCGTCGAACGGCTCGACGATCGCCCGCCGGCCCTCGACGTCGAGCTCGCGGACGTCGTAGGAGCGGCCGAGGTGCAGGTAGACGGCGCCCGGATGGATCGTCGAGAAGGCACGCTCAGCCTCCACGGTGCCGAGCATCTCGCCCGAGCCCGCCTCGATCACCGCGACGGAGTCGAGCGACGCCGAGCGCAGCGAGATGTCGCCGGCCGGGAAGCCGGGGCGGGTGGGCAGGTAGCGGCGGTCGCGCGTCTGCCGCAACTCGCCGGCACCGACGAGGTCGTCAGCTCGCTCCCGCCACCCATCGCCAAGGATCACGTCGTCGCTTCCGCCGGGCTGCGTGGCGGTGCCGCCGAGCGGGGCCTCGTGTGCCGCGGCAAGGACGTGGCCGATCTGGATGTGGCTGTTTGCGTGGTCGAGGATCGCCGCCTCGACCGGCCGCTCCAGGAACTCGTCCGGATGACGGCAGAAGAACTGGTCGAGGGCGTCGTCGCCGGCCACATATATGGCCAACCCCTCGGAGCGCCTCCCCGCCCTCCCCCACATCTGCTTGAGGCTCGCGACCGTGCCCGGGAACGTCACGCAGATCGACGCGTCGAGCTCGCCGATGTCGATCCCAAGCTCGAGCGCATCGGTGGCCACCACGCCGAGCAGCTCCCCCTCGGAGAGGCGCCGCTCGATCTCCCGCCGCTGCTGCGGCGTGTAGCCCGCCCGGTATGGCGCGATCCTCCGCGCCAGCTCGCCCTGGCCACGTTCCTCCAGGCGGGCTCTGGCGAAGCGCTGGATCAGCTCGATTCCCTTGCGCGAGCGCAAGAAGCAGATCGTCCGCATCCCCTCGGAGACCAGGTCGGCCAGGAGCTCCGCACCCTCCGAGAGCGCCGAGCGCCTGGCCTGGGTGCCCTCGTCGAGGAGGGGTGGGTTCCAGATCACGATCCTGCGGCCGGCCCTGGGCGCCGTGTCCGATCCGACGACGCTCACCGGCCTGCCGACCAGGCGCTCCGCAAGCTCGCCGGGGTTCGCGATCGTCGCCGAGGTCAAGACGAAGCGCGGGTCGGCGCCATAGAGGCGGCACACGCGCCGCAGCCGCCGCAGGACGTTTGCGACGTGCGAGCCGAAGACCCCCCGGTACGTGTGAGCCTCGTCGACGACGACGAACTCCAAGTTGCTCAGGAAATCGCCCCAGCCCTTGTGATGCGGCAGGACCCCCATGTTCAGCATGTCCGGGTTGGTGAGGATCAGGTTCGACCGCCGCCGCAAGCCGGGACGGTCCTCGCGCGGGGTATCGCCGTCGTAGATCGCCTGACGCAGGAAAGGCAGCCCCAGCAGGGCAAGCTTGCGCGCCTGGTCCTGAGCCAGGGCCTTGGTCGGGTAGAGGTAGAGGGCACGCGTCTTGGGGTCGACCGCGAGCCGCTCCAGGACCGGCAGGTTGAACGAGAGCGACTTGCCTGACGCCGTGCCCGAGGTGACGATCACGTCCCGCTCCGCTGCCTCGCCGAGCGCCTCGTTCTGGTGGCCGTAGAGCCTGGTGATGCCAGTGCTGGCAAGCCCTTTGGTGAGCACCGGTGGCAGATCGGCGGGCAGGGGGACGCTGACCGCCTCGCGCGACTGCTCGAACGCGGTCGCGACCAAACGGTCGTCGTCGGCGCCGCCGGCGATCACGTTCCGCCAGGCGCTCTCGATCGACGGCTCAGGCATGCCGGGTGATCGCGTCGGCAACCCGCATCGCGTCGAGCGCCTCGACGTCGTGCACTCGCAGGATGTCAGCTCCGTTCGCGGTGGCGAGGGTCACCGCGGCGATCGTCGCGGCGCCGCGCTCGTCGGCGCCCGCTCGCGCGTCCCACGAACCTGCCGCAACGGCGCCGAGGAAGTCCTTGCGCGAGAGGGCGGCGAAGATCGGCCGGCCCAGCGCGCGCAGCTCCGCCAACCGGCTGACGAGCCGGATCGAGTCGTCAACGCCCTTGTCGAAGTCGGGGCCGGAGTCGAGGACGATCGCCTGGGGATCGACCCCGAAGCTTGCGGCCAGGTCGATCCTTCGCGCGAACCAGTCGCGCTGATGGTCGATGACGTCGTCGTAGCGCGGCGGATCGCGATCCTCGCGCGGCGCCCCCTCGATGTGCATCAGCACGTACCCGCAGCCGCGTTCGGCCACGAGGCGGAACATCTCCTCCGAGCCGCCCGAGATGTCGTTGATCGCGGCTGCCCCGGCGTCCAGCGCGGCCGCCGCGACCTCGGGCTGAAACGTGTCGGCCAGCACCGGAACCACCGCTTTTTCGGCCAGCCCGCGAACCGCCGGCACGAGCTTCTCGATCTCCTGCGCCGGGGGCACCGGCGGTCCGCTGCGAGCGGCGACCGCGCCGATGTCGAGGAGCTCGAAGCCGGCTTCCACAAGCCGCAGGCCGTCGGCGATCGCCCGCTCAGCCGTGACGCTGCGCGCGCCGGAGTAAAACGAGTCGGCCGTCACGTTCACCACGCCCGTCGCTCGCGGCGGCGGGAACGAGAGCTCGAGGCCCCCGGCGAGGCGCCAGACACTCATCGCCCAACCGTACCTGCGGTGCCCGAGGCTCCGGCGCCGAGCGTCGAGAAACGACCCACTGTGGGGCGTTTGTCGACACTCGGCGGGAGTGGGCAAGAGCGATCGTCTAGTTTCCGCCGCCGATGCCCATGCGCTGCGTCTACACCGATCTCGACGGAACCCTGCTGGGTCCGATGGCGAGCCTCTTCCGCGGTCCCGACGGGAACTTCAGCCTGAGCCAGGCCAGAGCGCTGGAGGCCTGCTACCGCGCCGACGTCGAGGTCGTGATCATGACCGGGCGGCGGGAGGCGCAGGCGATCTCCGACTCGCGCCTGATGGGTCAGACCTCGTACATCTACGAGTCGGGCTGCGCGGTGGTGATCGACGGCGAGCGCACGTACCTGACCGGGGATTGGCAGCCGAACGAGGACGGGACGCCTGTCGAGCGAATGCACGCGGCCGGCATCCCGGACCTCCTCTTCGAGGAGTTCGGGCCGTCGCTCGAGTGGCATGACCCGTGGCATGTCGGTCGGGATCTATCCCTGCTGATGCGCGGAAAGGTGGATGCGGCTCGGGCCAACGAGCTCCTGCTGGAGCACGGCCACGAGGGGCTTCGCTTCCTCGACAACGGGGCGATCGGGCGCCCCATGCCGGCCGTCGCGGGTAAGGCGCACGCCTACCACCTGGTCCCCGGCGGCGCCAGCAAGGCACAGGGCGTCGAGTTCCACATGCGGGCGCGGGGT
The DNA here is from genome assembly GCA_030859475.1 of Actinomycetota bacterium. Lineage (GTDB taxonomy): Bacteria > Actinomycetota > Thermoleophilia > Solirubrobacterales > 70-9 > JALZKA01. The sequence goes on along the minus strand of JALZKA010000127.1, from coordinate 1,443 downwards.
TTTGCACCCGACGAGTGCATCGCGGTCGGCGACTCCATCGAGGACGTCGAGACGGCGCGCGTCGTCGGCCGGTTCTTCTGCGTGGCCAACGGCCCCGAGCACGACGAGGGGGTGCGCGAGGCGCTCGGGCGATTTCCCAACAACACACAGGTCACCGAGGGTGCGATGGGAGACGGCTTCTACGAGGCCGTGGTCTCGAGCTTGATGGGCGCCTGAGCGCTCAGGCTAGGATCGGGTCCGGATGTCGCACGATCACGCAACGGTGGCCGAGGAGGAGTACCTGCAGATCATCTTCTGGCTCGAGGAGGCGGGTCTGCCGATGACCGGCGCCAACGTCGCCCGCGCGATGCAGCTGTCACCCCCCACCGTCCACGAGATGATCGGTCGCCTCGAACGTGACGGCTACGTAACCCGATCCGCCGACAAGACGCTCAGCTTCACCGACCACGGGCGCGAGCACGCGACCGCGATCGTCCGCCGCCACCGCTTGATCGAGCGCTTCCTCACCGATGTGCTCGGCATCCCGTGGGACGAGGTCCACGAGGAGGCCGAGCGGCTTGAGCATGCGATGTCCCCCGTGCTGGAGGAGCGCATGCTTGCCGCGATCGGGGATGCCACCACCTGCCCCCACGGCCACCCGATCGTCGAGGGGGCTCGCGAGCCTGGCGTCTTGCTGGCGGATGTCGAGCCCGGCGCCAAAGTCGTAATCCTGCGCTTCGAGAACGAGGCGGAGGAGCTGCTCCATTACCTGATGCAGACCGGCCTCAAGCCGGGGCTCGACGGCGAGCTCGCGTCGTCAGACGACGAGCAGGTCGTGGTCCGCTCGGCCGCGGGCGAGCACGCGGTGTCTCGCAGCGTCGCGGAGACCGTAAGCGTCCGGGCCGACCCCGCGCCGGAGCCGCGGGCGCCCCTGCCCGAGCAGCTCGTGATCTCCGCGGACCGCTACGGGCGCTGATTCGATCGGGCAAAGCACGCGTCCACCCTGACGCGCTCGGTGGCCCTGCTGCTAGGCGGCCGCGCGGCTCGCGCGCTGTGACTCCAGCGCCCGCGCCAGCCGCGCCACGCCTTCGGCCACTTGATCTGCCGGGACGCTCGCGAACGACAGGCGCAGCGTGTTGGCCCCACCTTCAAGCAGGAAGTCCGGACCGGCGATGAACGTGACGCCTTCTTCGGTGGCGGCGCTCAGGAGCGATGCGGTGTCGACGTCGTCGGCGAGCGTCAGCCACAGGAAGTAGCCGCCTTCCGGAACGACGAACTCGGCCTCGGGGATCTGCTCGCCCAGCGCGACGACCAGGGCGTCGCGGCGGTCGCGCAGCGCGCCGTTCACGAACTCGATGTTCCGCTCGAGCCCACCCGACTCGCACAGGGCGAAGACGATCGCCTCGGCCAGCATGTTCGGGGAGATGTAGGTCTCCCCCGCCCGCTTCGCCAGCCGTGCAATCT
>JALZKA010000040.1 GCA_030859475.1 Actinomycetota bacterium | reverse complement strand
GGCCGCGGCGATGGTTCTCCAGCGGCGGCTCGACCTCAGTTCAGATCTCGGTCGCGTAGGGGCAGCGCGTGTGGAAGCGGCAAGCCTGGGGCGGGTTGGCGGGCGATGGGACGTCGCCTTCGAGGATGCGCTCGCTGCGCTGCGCGTTGAGCCGGGGGTCGGGGATCGGGACGGCGGAGAGCAGGGCTTCGGTGTAGGGGTGCACCGGATTCGCGTAAACCTCATCCGCGCTGCCGATCTCGACGATCTTCCCCAGGTACATGACCGCCACCCGATCGGCTACGTGGCGCACGACTCCTAGATCGTGAGCGACGAAGATGTAGGTGAGGTTGAACTCGTTCTGGAGGTCCTCGAGCAGATTGATGATCTGAGCCTGGATCGACACGTCCAGGGCCGAAACGGGCTCGTCGGCGATGATCAGCTTCGGCCTGAGCGCCAGGGCGCGAGCGATCCCGATTCGCTGCCGCTGACCGCCGGAGAACTCGTGCGGGAAGCGGTTGATGTGCTCGGGTGCCAGCCCGACGCGGTCGAGCAGCTCCTCGACCTTGTTGCGGAGGTCCTGGCCGTCGGCGACGCCGTGCAGCTTCAACGGGCTACCGACGATCTGCCCAATCCGCTTGCGCGGGTTCAGCGAGGCATAGGGGTCCTGGAAGATCATCTGCATCTCTCGTCGCAGCGGCCGCAGCTGCTTCCGCGAGAGCTCGGTGATCTCCTGGCCCTTGAAACGAACCGATCCCGATGTCGGCTCCAGGAGCTGGAGGATGGTTCGAGCCAGCGTCGACTTGCCGCAGCCAGACTCACCGACCAGGCCAAGCGTCTCGCCGGGCTGGATGGCGAACGAGACACCGTCGACGGCCCGAACCGCGCCGATCTGGCGGTCGACGAGCAGGCCGCCGTGGATCGGGAAGTGCTTGGTCAGGTCCCTGACTTCCAGCAGTGGCGCGCCGTTGGTCCCCGCGTATTCGCTCGCGTCCGCCATCAGGCAGCCTCGAGGCCGATCTCGCCGGAGCTCATCGTCCGCACGGAGCGCTTCTCCTCGGTCCCGAGCCAGCAGCGGTCGAGGTGGGCTCCGTCGCCTGTCCGGGCCTCCAGAGTCGGCGGCTGGCTGCACTTGCCGAATGCGTGCGGGCACCGCGGACGGAATCTGCAGCCCTCGGGCGGCGCGATCAGCGACGGCGGCTGCCCTTTGATCTGCGCCAGGCGGGACGAGCGCGGGCGGTCGAGACGCATGATCGAACCGAGCAGGCCCCACGTGTACGGGTGCTGTGGGTCGTAGAAGACCTGCTCCAGGGTGCCCGACTCGACGACCTGCCCGGCATACATCACGAGGACCCGGTCCGCGGCCTCGGCAACGACCCCCAGATCGTGGGTGATCAGGATCGTCGCCAATCCTCGCTCGGTGTTGAGCTTGCGCAGGACGCGCATGATCTGAGCCTGGATGGTCACGTCGAGCGCGGTAGTCGGCTCGTCCGCGATGAGCAGGTCCGGCTCGGTCGAGAGCCCCATCGCGATCATCGCCCGCTGGCGCATGCCGCCCGAGAACTCGTGCGGGTAGTTGTCGACGCGCTGCTCGGCGCCGGGGATGCCGACCGCTTCGAAGAGCTCTACCGCCTGGTCGCGCGCGTCAGCGTCTGAGATGTCACGGTGGGCCTGGATCTGCTCGACGATCTGCGCCCCCACCTTGTAGACCGGGTTCAGCGAGCTCATTGGGTCCTGGAAGATCATCGCCATCTCGTTGCCGCGGATCCGCCGGAGCTGGTCGTCCGAGGCCTCGATCAACTCGGTGTCGCCAAGCGTCGCCCGGCCGCTGATCTGCGCGTTCGGCCCCCGGGTCAAGCCCATCAGGCTCATCGCCGTCACCGACTTGCCGCAGCCGGACTCGCCGACGATCGCGAGCACCTCACCGGAGCGAACTTCGAATGACACGCCGTCGACGGCGCCGACGACCCCATCCTCGGTCTGGAAGCTGACCCGCAGGTCCTCGACGCTCAAGAGCGCTGGGGCGCTCATCCGTCCGAGCTTCCGGACTCGAGCCTGATCCTGGGGTCCAAGGCGGCGTAACCGATGTCGACGAGCGCGTTGACGAAGACGACGAAGAACGCGCCGAACATCGTCACCGCGAGGATCGGGGGCACATCGAGCTGGCCGATCGCGTCGGCCGCATACTGCCCGACCCCCTGGAGGTTGAACACGGTTTCCGTCAAGATCGCGCCGCCGCCGATCACGACTGCGAAGTCGAGGCCCCAGAGTGTGACTACCGGAATCAGGCTTGTTCTGAGGACGTGCTTCAGCAGGACGCGGCGCTCGGACAACCCCTTGGCCCGCGCGGTCCGCACGTAGTCCTCACTGAGCGTGTCGAGGACGTTCGACCGCAGGACCCGCGAGTAGACGCCGATGAACAGGATCGAGAGCGCGGTCCACGGCAGGATCAAGTGGTGGAGCCACTCCAGCGGGTTCTCGGTGAGGCCGACGTAGCCACCGTTCGGGAAGAGCTCGAACCCGATCGCGTCCGTGAGCTTGAACCCCAGGTAGTGATTCATCAGGGCGCCGATCCAGAACACCGGCATCGAGATCCCGACCAGCGCCAGGACTGTCAAGAGCGTGTCGGAGACCTTGCCGGCTCGCATTGCCGTATAGAGGCCCAAGCCGACGCCGAGCGCCATCCAGAGGAGGGCCGCTCCGATCGCCAGGGAGAGGGTCCTCGGGAGGCCCTTCCAGATTTCGTTGACGACATCGAGCTGGGTGAAGTACGACTGCATGTCGCCGGTGAACAGCTTCTTCATCGTCGTCCCGTACTGGACGAAGATGCTGCGGTCGAAGCCCCATTCCTCGCGGATCGCCTGGATCTGAGTCTCGGTCGGCTGCTTGCCCGCCATCCGCACGGCGGGGTCGCCATTCGGGATCACGTTGAAGATCAGGAAGACCAGGACGGAGACCGCGAACAGCACCAAGAGCATCGAGAGCAGGCGGCGGACGACGAAGCGGGCCATCTAGGCACTCATCCCCTAGTGCTCCAACCTGATCTTGGCCCGGGGATCGAGCGCGTCGCGGACGCCGTCGCCGAAGACGTTGAGCGCCAGCACGGTCAGGACCAGCATTCCGCCGGGAACCACGGCCAGCATCGGCGCGGTCACGATCCTGCTGACGCCGTCCTGAATCATCGTCCCCCAGGAAGGGTTCGGCGCCCGGACGCCGGCGCCCAGGAAGGAGAGCGCGGCCTCGAGCAAAATCGCGTTCGCGATCAAGAGCGGGAAGAAGACGATCAGCGTCGTCATCACGTTGGGGAGGATCTCGCCGAACATGATCCGGAACGAGCCCATGCCCTGCGCCCGGGCCGACTCGACGAACTCCTTCTCGCGAAGGGAAAGCACCTGGCCGCGGATCGGCCGCGCCAGGTACGGGATGTAGACGAGCGCGATGATCAAGACGGGAATGGCAAGTGATTTGCCGGCGATCGTCAGCGGGCCGATCTTCAGCCCATCCACAGCCAAAGCGGTGCCCAGGGCAATGCCGAGCAAGATCACGGGGAACGACCAGATGATGTCCAGCACGCGCGAGATCGCGGTGTCGACCCAGCCCCGGAAGTACCCCGCCAAGATCCCGATGAAGACCCCGAGGGTGATCGTGATCAGCGCGGCGGCGACCCCGATCAGGAGCGAGTTGCGACCGCCGTAGAGCAGACGCACGGCGACGTCGCGGCCGCTCGAGTCCGCGCCCAAGAAGTACTCCTTGCCGTAGGTCGGTCCGATCGGAACACCGTTCAGCTCGACGACCAGCACGTCTTCGCCGTCGACGGTGACCCTTTCATCCGATGCCGGCTGAGCGAAGGCGTCGCGGCCGGCGATGTGCTCCGCGTAGAGGGGCGCCGCCAGGCAGACCCCGACCAGGACGATGAACAGGGCGCCGAACGCGAGCGCTGTCTTGTTGCGGCGCAGCCTGCGCCCGGCGAGCTGCCAGGGGCCGGCACCCGCCCCGGCTTCGTCACCGCCGGTCAGCTCCGTCGGCACCCCGAGTGAAAGCTCGGTGCCGGGATCGGCTGCCGCTGCGTTGTGTCTAGCCACCCGCTTCGATTATCCCGATCCGTGGGTTCCGGTCAAGTACGCCGCGAACCAGAGGGGGCGCCTTGCGGCGCCCCCTCTGTGCGGTCCGGCTACTACTCGCCCTCCTTGAGGGCGAAGCTCGAGTAGTCGTTGTTGTAGACGGGATGGAACTGCGTTGCCTCGAAGTCGATCCGCTCCGAGACGAACGTCGCCAGGCTGCGGTGTCCATACGGCGCGACCACCGCGGACTCCACGACGTAGCGGTTCAGATCCACCCACTCCTGCTCGACCTGGGTGATGTCAGGCTCGAGCAGCAGCTCGTCGATCGTGTCCGTGATCTCCGGATCGTCGACCCAACCGTAGTTCTGGTTGTTGGTCGGCGCGATCGTGTCCCCGTCAACCAAGAACATGAAGTTGTACGGGTGTGGGAAGTCCTGGAACCAGTTCGTGAAACCGGTCTGGGCCTTCGTCTTGTCGTTGCCGACCGTCTGGAAGTAGACGCCGCCGTCGAGGATCTCCACCTCGGCATCGAGCCCGATCTCGTTGAGCTGCTCGGCATAGGCCTCCGTGACCTTGTCGGTGGGGTCGTCGTTGTTGCCATAGACCGTGACCTCGGCACCTTCGGCACCGGCATCCTCGATCATCTGGCTCGCCGTCTCCTGGTCGCCGGCCGAGTTCGGGTCGCCCCACGGGCAGTCCGTGAGGTCGAGCCCCTCGTCGTAACCAGGCATTCCTGGCGGCAGGAACGAGCAGCCGGGGACCAGCTCACCACCGAACAGGCGGGCCAGGGCCGGCTTGTCGAGACCGATGTTGACGGCCTCGCGGACCTCGGGGTCATCGAACGGCGGCAGGTCGTTACGCATGAAGAAGTAATACGTGGAGGTTGTCACGAACTCCTCGTATCGCTGCTCCTCGGTGCCTTCCGGGCCGACCTGCTCCAGAACCGTCGGCTTGAAGTCCGCCGGAGGCGGATCCTGCATGAAGTCGAGCTCGTTATTGAGCACGTCTTGCGCCTGCTGGGTCTGGTTCTTGATGATCAGCGTGGTGATCTTGTCGATGTTGCCGGTCGGGATGTCCGGGATGCCGAGGTCGGCGAAACCGTCGACCTTCTCCATCACGAACTCGCGGTTCGGCACGGACTCGGTCAGCTCGTAGGGGCCGACGCCGGGCGGCGGCTCCTCGGTCAGGTTCTTGAACTCGGTGTCACCGGGCACCAGGCCGGCGAAGTTCATCGCGAGGACGTTCGAGAACGTCGCGTCCGGCTCTTCCAGCTCAACCGTGATCTCGCCGGTTTCATCGTCGGTCTCGATGCCCTTGATGTCGGCCTCCGGGTCCTTCGCCTTGAGGTAGTCCTCGGCGCCGACGATGCCCAGGTAGAACGGCGAGCCGCCCGACTCGAGGTTGATCACACGCTTGATGGTGTGCTCGAAGTCGGACGCGACGACCTCCGTGCCGTCGGAGTACTCGAGGCCGTCACGCAAGGTAAGGGTGTAGGTCGTGCTGTCCTCGGACACCTCGGGCATCTCCTCGGCCAAGCCGGGGATCAATTCGGATCCCGCGGCACCCTCTTCGTGGCGGTAGGTGATCAGCGGGGTGTAGACGAGCCACATCGGCTCCCACCCGTTCACGGTGTACGAAAGCGCGGGATCCAGGAAGTCGGGCTGCGAAGTCTGGGCGATCGTGATCTCGCCACCTTCCGCTGTCGCACCTCCGCCACCGTCGCCCTCGTCCTCGTCATCGCCGCATGCGGCGACGCCTACTGACAGAACCAGCGCGCTCACGAACGCAAACGCTCGCGTCCTGGCGCGGTGACCCAAGACCTTGCTTCTCACTCGTACTCCTCCTCCGACCTCCACGGCCGGTCCCCAGGGTTTGCGATTCATCGTGGACACTAGTCACATCGCGTGAACATCGCCGCTTGGCGGCTCCGTTGCACTACTACCCCTCTGTCGAACTTTCAGTCCTCCGCCGATCGGAATCCCGTCCCGGACGCTTGAACTGGGTCGTCATGAAGCGGTCCCACATGCGGTCGGAGACCAGGCGCCGCTGGGCGATCACCAGATGGGCGGACGGCGTCACCTTGTAGCGCGGCTTCGGCCGGCGCGCGGAGATCGCCTTCTCGATCGTCCTGGCGACCGCGTCCGGCCCGCCGCCCAGTTTCGCCATCGGGCCGTGGTAGGCGCCCGCGGTCATGCGGCCGACGAACGCGTTGAACTCGTCGTACGGGCCGCCATCCCCGGTTGCGCCAGAGAGCGACCCGACGGCGGTATCCCCGAACTCAGTGGTGATCAGCCCGGGCTCCACGCAGACGACGTCGACCCCGAAGCCCGCTACCTCGAAGCGCATCGCGTCGCAGATCGCCTCGACCGAGTGCTTGGTTGCGTGATAGATGCCGCCGCCCGGAAAGGTCAGCTTGCCGCCCATCGAGCTGATGTTCACGATCTTGCCCCAGCCCTGATCTCGCATCCCCGGCAGCGCGAGCTGGCACATGCGGATCAGACCGAAGACGTTGGTTTCGAACTGGCGGCGGACCGAGTCCAAGGCGATCGACTCGACCGCGCCCGACTGGCTGTAGCCCGCGTTGTTGACGAGCACGCCCACCGCGCCCTCGGCTTCGACGACCGCATCCACCGCAGCGCTCATCGACGCGTCGTCGTTCACGTCCAATGCCAGCGTCTTGCAGCCGGCTTCGGCGAGGTCGGCGATCGACTCCGGGCGCCGGGCCGAGGCGTAGACGGTCCAGCCCTTGCTCGCCAGGTGGCGAGCTGTCTCCCGCCCGATCCCGGTCGAGCAGCCGGTGATGAGGACGGCCTTCGATGGTTCCACGCGCGTTCCCTTCGTCGTTTGATGCCCCGGACCGGAACTCTACGCTCCTGTGGGTGCGCCATGATCAGCGGATGAGTCGCAGCGTCGTCGCCTCGCGCTTCACGGTCGAGGTCAGCCGCCTGCGGGTCCACCTGCCAGTCCGCCGGTAGAGTCCCCCGCCGATGCGAGCGGTCACGTTCCAGGCGCCCAAAGAGGTACGGATCGACGAGAAGCCGGACCCCGAGCCGGCGGCGCCGGACGATGCGATCATCCGGGTGGAGGCTTCGGGAGTCTGCGGATCGGACCTTCACATCTACCACGGCCGTGTCGCGATCGAGCCCGGCTTCACGATCGGCCACGAGTTTGTCGGCACCGTCGTCGCGCATGGTGAGGGGGTGACGTCGGTAGCCGAGGGCGATCGGGTCCTGGGCACCTACTGCACGGCGTGCGGCAACTGCTTCTTTTGCGACCGCGAGGACTTCCACAAGTGCGATCACGGGCAGGTCTTCGGGCACGGCAAGCTCCTCGGCGAGCTTCAGGGTGCCCAGGCCGATCTGCTCTTGGTCCCGCGGGCCGACCGGACCTTGCGAAAGGTCCCTGAAGGCATCTCCGATGACGTTGCGCTTTTTGCCGGCGATGTGATGGGAACCGGCTATCACGCGGTCAAGGAGGCGGGGGTCGAGCGGGGGACGACCGCTGCGGTGCTCGGCCTCGGCCCGGTGGGCCTGTGTGCCGTCCAAGCGGCGATCGCCGCCGGGGCGGCCCACGTGATCGCCGTCGACACGGTTCCGGAGCGCTTAACGATGGCGCGCTCGTTCGGCGCGGAGGCGGTCCACCTAACCGAGGAGGATCCGCGCGCCGCGGTGAAAGCCGCCACGGAGGGCCGCGGAGTGGATGCGACGATCGACGCGGTCGGCCATCCGGACGCTCTCGAGATGGCCACCAAGATGACGCGCAAATGCGGAACCGTCTCAGCCACGGGCGTCTACGCCGAACGCATGGAAGTCCACATGGGCATCGTCTGGCTGAAAGCGCTGACGTTGAAGACGGGCCACGCCAACGTGATCAAGCACGTCGACCCCGTGCTCGCCCTGCTGGCCGACGGCACCCTCGATCCAGCCCCGCTCGTCACCCACCACATGGCGCTTGACAAGGCCCCGGAGGCCTACGAGATCTACGACCGGCGCGAGGCCTTGAAGATCGTCCTGACCCCGTGACGGAGATCACCTGGCAGCAGTTTCAGGCGGTCGACATCCGGGTGGGGCGTGTCGCCCGAGTCGATGACTTCCCCGAGGCCCGGGTTCCCGCCTGGAAGATCGAGGTCGACTTCGGCCCCGAGGTGGGGCACAAGCGCTCGTCCGCGCAGATCACCCATTACTCGCGGGAGGAGCTCGAGGGGCGCCTGGTGGTCGCGGTCGTCAACTTCCCGCCCCGGCGGATCGGTCCATTCCTCTCCGAGGTGTTGATCCTGGGCGCCCTCGATGAGGTCAAGGGCGTCGTCCTGCTGCGCCCCGACGAGGAGGTCGCGCCAGGGACCAGGATCGCGTGAGCTGCTCCTACCCGTGCTCGAGCGGATGCGCGAGCTGGATGTGGGAGCGGGCGACGGCGAGGAAGTCGTGCGCGCCGATCCCCCCGCCGTTCCGATCGAGCGGGCCAAGCTCGACGTTGACCAGGGGTATGAAGGTCAGGTCCGCGCGGTTCAGGAAGTCGGACAGGCGGGAGCGGTAACCCTCGCGGGGCAGCGACAGGTCGCCGACGATGCGATGGCGCTCTGTCTCGAATACGACTCGCTCAACTCGACTGTCCATCCTTAGCTCTATCGGGCTTTGGCGCCCTGACTTGAGCGATTTCTCCAGGCTGGTTCCTTCAGATCGCGTCGGCGGCGTTCGCGCTACTTGCGTAGCTCGCCTGTGGGCCTGCCACCGGGCTCGGTTGGCTCGGCGCCGCCGGCGCCGCCGGTGCGCTCGCCCAGGCCGCCCTGGTCGTCGCCCTCGCCGCCAGTGCCCTCGATCTCCTCAACGCCCGGATTGTCGCCCTGCTTGGCGCCTTCCGTGGTCTGCCCGTGGGTGGGCGGTGCGGATTCCGTCTCTTCCTGATGCTCGTCGTCGGTCATGTCGTCCTCCTCGCGTCGTTGCAACCCTGCGGGTACCCGTCCTGGCCGAAGTCACTCCGATCGTTGCCGGGTCATGCGCGCTGCTCGGCGACCCAGTCGTCGAGGCGCTGCCACTGCTCGTAAAGCCATTCCGTTCGCCCCGCGTCGTCGCCTGGGATGGTGCCGTGATGGTGGTGCCAGAAGCGGACCTTGATCGTGGACCCCACCAGGCCGCCCGCCCAGATGTGGGACACGTGCTGAAAGCCGTCGAATCCGACATGGCCGCAAAACACGGCGTCGACGCCGTGCGCTTCGTCGAGCAAGGCCAGTGGGCCGCCGAGGCGCGGCGGAAGCAGGTGCCGGAGGCGATCGGCGAGCGGCGCGATGTGTGGCTGGCGCTCGGCGATTATCTCCTTCGCCCGCGCGATCTTCGCTGGCGTCGCCCGCGTGCCCTCGGGGTAGATCAGGATGCCCTCGCCCTCGCCGAGGTGATGGGCGAGGGAGCGCAGCGCCGCCACCTCCCCGGCCGTGTCCGCGGACGCCCGGCGTACGAAGACGGTCGGCACCCAGCGGCCGCCGATGTCGATCGTCGGGATCATCTGGAGCTCGCGCTTGATGACGAAGCGCAGCCCCATGCCCCAGCGATGCCCGACCAGGCTGTCGGGAAGCATGTTGTCGATGATCGACGCGTGGCGCATCATGATCAGGACCGGGCCGCGCCCGACCGCTTCCAGCCCCTCGACCTGGAGCTTCAGGCCGAAGAGGACGCGGATGCCACCCAGGTGGCTGCGCGCCCAGCGCACCCGCAGGTCATAAAGCCAGCGCCGGCGGCGCGATGAATCGCCGCCGAAGGGCCCGCCCGTAAACGCCCAGATCCCCAGCAGCGTCGCAAGCGCCCGCATCTCGCCGAACAAAAACCACCAGCCAAACGCCGCGAGGCGAACTCCCACCCATGCTTTTCGCGTGCGCAGCCAGAGGCCCAGGTCGACGATCGCAGCGCCGGACAGCAGGACGGGGAGGAGGACCGTGTAGAGGACGAACGCCAGGATCTCAAGGGAGATCCCGCGCACCCGGCGGACGATCCGCGCCCCGCGCGGCGCGTCGTCAGCGAAAACCGGCCCCGGGCTTACTCGGGTGACCCGCACACCGCTAGCTCCGGGTCAGCCGCTTGTAAGTGATCCGGTGGGGACGATCCGCCTCGGCGCCCAGACGCTCGCGCCGATTCTCCTCGTAGGCCTCCGCGTTGCCCTCGAACCAGCGCACTTGCGAGTCGCCCTCGAAGGCGAGGATGTGGGTGGCGACGCGGTCGAGGAACCAGCGGTCGTGCGAGATCACCACCGCGCAGCCCGCGAAGGCCAGAAGCGCCTCTTCCAGCGCTCGCAGCGTGTCGACGTCCAGGTCGTTGGTGGGCTCATCCAAAAGCAGCAGGTTGCCGCCGGAGCGCAGGAGCTTGGCGAGGTGCACCCGGTTGCGTTCACCGCCTGACAGAGCGCCGGCAGCGCGCTGCTGGTCCGATCCCTTGAAGTTGAAGCCGCTGACATACGCGCGTGAGTTCATCTCCTGGTCGCCGACCTTGATCCGGTCATAGCCGTCGGAAATCTCCTCCCAAACCGACTTCTCCGGATCGAGTGCGTCGCGCGATTGATCGACGTAGGCGAGCTTGACCGTCTCGCCGAGGCGCAGCTCGCCGGCGTCCGGCTCCTCATCGCCGACGATCATCTTGAACAGGGTCGTCTTGCCCGCCCCGTTGGCGCCGATCACACCCACGATCCCGGCGGGCGGCAGGGCGAACGAGAGATCCTCGATCAGGAGCTTGTCCCCGAAGCCTTTGCGCAGGTTCTCCGCCTCGACAACGACCCCGCCCAGGCGAGGGCCGGCCGGGATGTGGATCTGGACGTTCTCCAGCTTCACGTTGCGGTCCTCCGCCAGGAGCGCCTCGTAGCGGGCCAGGCGCGCCTTCGACTTCTTGCGCCTGCCCTTCGGGTTCTCGCGCACCCACTCGAGCTCGGCGGCGATCGTCCGCGCGCGCGCTGATTCCACACGCTCCTCCTGGGCCAGGCGCATCTGCTTTTGCTCGAGCCAAGAGGAGTAGTTGCCCTGGAAGGGAATGCCGCGGCCGCGGTCGAGCTCCAGGATCCAGCCCGCGACGTTGTCGAGGAAGTACCGATCGTGGGTGACGGCGACGATCGTGCCCGCGTATTCCTCCAAGTGGCGCTCGAGCCAAGCGACGGATTCCGCATCGAGGTGGTTGGTGGGCTCGTCCAGGAGCAGCAGGTCGGGCTTCGAGAGGAGCAGCCGGCAAAGCGCCACGCGCCGGCGCTCGCCACCGGAGAGCGTGGTCACACCGGCGTCGCCGGGTGGCAGGCGCAGCGCGTCCATCGCGGTATCGATGACTTGGTCCAGGCTCCACGCGTCGGCCGCGTCGATTTGATCTTGGAGCCGGGCGAACTCGTCCGCGGTCTCATCGGAGTAGTTGGCGGCGACCTCGTTGTAGCGGTCGAGCAGGTCACGGATCTCGCGGACCCCGTCCTCGACGTTTGCCCGTACGTCCTTCGACTCGTCGAGCTGCGGCTCCTGCTCCAGCATCCCGACCGAGGCGCTGGGGTGAAGCTGGGCCTCCCCGCGGTACTCGGTGTCGACGCCCGCCATGATCCGCAGCAGGGTGGACTTGCCGGCTCCGTTCAGGCCCAGGACGCCGATCTTCGCGCCGGGGAAGAAGCTCAGCGAGATGTCGGTCAGTACCTGCTTGTCCGGCGGGTGGGTCCGCGAGACCTTGTACATCGTGAAGATGTATTCGCTCGACATGGGCGGATGACGATAGCCACGGCCGCCGAGGGCGGTGAGTGCGGGTTTCTATTGGCTATGCCAATGAAACCCCTCACTCGGCGACCTACATGCCGCTGTTGATCGAGAAGATGTTCCCGTCCGGGTCCTTGAAGAACGCCACGCCGCCGCCGTCGAACGCAACGATCCCCCGCTCGTCGGTCTTCAGGCCCGGCTGGTCGTACTGCTCGAACTCGACTCCGTTGGCGCTCAGCTCGGCCACCGCGGCCTCGACGTCGGGGACCTGCCAGCCGGCGAGCGTCGCCTTGCTCGTGCCTGCGTTCTCCTTGGAGACGTAAATGGCCAGGGAGGTGCCCTCGCCGCACGAATAGACCCGGCTGCCGTCGTCGCCCATCGGCTTGCCGGTCAGCCCGAGTTTGCCTTCGTAGAACTCCCGAGCGCGGTCGGGGTCGGAAACCGCGGCCGCAGGCCCGATCGGACAGTCACTCAACGCCATCTTGCGATCCTAACGAGTGATCTCGTCGAGCAGGGCTCGCACTCGCGCCTTGATGTCGTCGCGGATCCGCCGCACCGCGTCGATGTCTTGTCCCGCCGGATCCTCCAGCTCCCAGTCCTCGTAGCGTTTGCCGGGATAGATCGGGCAGGCGTCGCCGCAGCCCATCGTGATGACCACGTCCGCGGCCCTCACGAACTCGTCGGTGAGCGGCTTCGGGAACTCCTGCGAAAGGTCGACTCCGACCTCCTCCATGGCCGCGACCGCGGCAGGGTTGATCTGCTCGCCGGGGTCGGATCCGGCCGTGCGCACGTGGACCTTGCCCTCGGCGATCTTGTTCAGCAGGCCGGCCGCCATCTGGCTGCGCCCGGCGTTGTGGACGCAGACGAACAGGACCTCAGGCACGTGTTTGGTCAGCTTGCCCTCAGACTGGGCCAACGCCCGCAGCCTCTCCCGTGTGAAGCGATGGACGAAGAGCGGCAGGAAGTCCGTCAGGCGGGCGCCCCGCATCCTGTCGATCGACTCCTCCACGTACCGCTCGATCGTCTCCGGCCCAAAGGTTCCGTGGAACTCCAGCTCTAGCTGTACGAGCTCGGATTCGATGGCCTTCCGGCCGACCGGATCTTGTTCGACTTGCACTTGCTACCTCCACCTGCCCGGCGTGGTGTTGGCCTCGCTCATGGCTTCGGAACACGATACTCCATTGACAATTGTTGTTTCAATAGATATATGTACATAGATGAGCATCGATCTGAAACTGGCCCCGAAGCAGAAGCGGGGCAAGGGCGAGGTCTGCTGCGACCCGGTCGCGTACCCGGAGATCGAACGCGCGCATGCCGAACGGATCGCGGTGGTGGCGAAGGCCCTGGGTGACCCGGTTCGCATGCAGCTGGTGGACGTCCTTCGCCGGAACGCGGGCAAGGTTTGCGTGTGCGAGCTTGTGCCGCTCTTCGACCTCTCGCAACCGACCGTGTCTCATCACCTGCGGAAGCTTCGCGACGCGGGCATCGTCGATTCGGAGCGCGAAGGCCTTTGGGCCTATTACTTCGTCAGGCACGAGGCGCTCGAGGAGCTGTCTTCCTGGCTCAGATGATTGCCAGCTGCAGCGCCGCCCCCACCAGCCCGCAGCCCAAAACCACGTAAAGAACGGTGAGCTTGCCGTGCCAGCGGTTGAGCGCCAGGAACCCGGCCACCGCGAGCACAGCCGTCGGGAGATCGACCACACCCGTGTCGACGATCGCCACCGTGACCGCGGCGATCAGACCGATGACCCCAGCCGCGACGCCCAAGAGGAATGGATGGAGCCGCGCGTTTTCCGCCACCGCCACCAATTGCCGGTGCAGGAAGATCGGCAGTACGAAGGCGGGGATGAAGATCCCAAGGGTCATCACCAAGCCGCCCGTCAGGCCTCCGGCGATGTAGCCCACGAAGGTTGAGAAGATGATGAGCGGCGCGGGCAGGATGCCGCCCATCGCCAGGCCGTCCACGAACTGGCCGTCAGTGAGCCACCCCTGTCCCTCGACGGCGGCGTCCTGCAGGTAGGGGATCACGGTGAAGGCGCCGCCGAACGTCACGAGGCCCGCCTTGAGGCCTTCGACGAAGATCTCCGCGGTAAGCGACAGCGTGATCGTCCCGGCGATCACTACGAGCATCGCCGGCAGTCCAAGGGAGAAGCTGCTCGGCCGTCCGATCCAGGTCCGCGCGTTGGTCCAGACCTCGTAGAGGAGTCCTGATCCGAGCAGGACGATCGCGAACCCGGCGTCGGCGAACAAGGTCAGGACGAAGGCGCTCACGGCGATCAGGGCGAGCGGCACGTCCGTGACGAATGTCCGACTAAGGCGAACCAGCGCCCTGGCGACGATCGCGCCGACTGCCGCTTTCAGCCCGTAGAACAGCTCGTCAAGGTTGTCCGCGAGGTTCGCCTCGACGTAGAGGATCGACAGGCCCAGCATCAGCAAAAAGCCAGGGAGCATGAACCCGAGCCCTGCCAGGAAGCCGCCCCGCTTGCCACCGCGCAGCCGCCCGAAATAGACGCAGAGCTCGTGCGCTTCGGGGCCGGGAAGCACTTGGTAGACCGCGAGTGTTCGCTTGAAAGTCGCCTCGTCGACCCAGTGTTCCTCGTCGACGCACTCGTGCTTGATCATCGCGATCTGCGCAGCAGGGCCGCCCCACGCGAGCGCGCCGAACTTCAGGAAACGTAGGAAGATCGAACGCGGGGAATCGTGCGCCGGTTGCCCGGTCACGCAGGCGGGTCGGGGGGCCAGCGCTCGTGCCAGCGCTCCTCTTGCTCAAGCTCCGCTGCCAGCGAGATCAGGAGCGACTCGGAATCGCCCGGTCCCAGAAGCTGAACGCCGATCGGCAACCCGGACTCGGTGAAGCCTGCTGGCACGTTGACGCCAGGCCAGCCGATCACGTTCCACGGCCACGCGTAAGGGCATGCGCCGACTATCAGTCGGTCGGTGGCCCAGTTGCCGAGGGCATCGCCGGCACCGATCGGGAGCGGCGGCTGGGCGGTGGTGGGGGTGAGCACGACGTCATAGCGCTCGAAGATCCGCCCGATCTGCCAGCTGAGCGGCCGCTCGAGCGCCCGGGCCGCGGCGAGCACCGGGCCGCCGCCCACGAGCCGGCCGACCTTGGCGTTGTGCCGGGTGCGGGCGTCGAGTGCGTGTGGGGACTCCATCCGGTCGACCCACTCCTTGATGCCGCCCATCGAGCGCGGCAGGAAGCTGGCGCCGACCAATCCGTAGCTCGGGGCGGCTTCCTCGACTGTATGCCCGAGTCCTTCCAGGACGGACCCCATGCGCTCGACCTTCGCGCGGATCTCCGGATCGAGCTTGGCGGGCGCCCCGCTGAACGGGATGCGCGTCGATAGCGCGATCCGCAGACGCTCCGGCTCGCGCTCCGCCGCCTCGGCGTACGGCCCCTCGGCGCGGACGGGGCGGTGGCGGTCCCCGTGGTGGTTGCCGGCGATCGCGTCGAGGAGCAGCGCGGCATCGCCGACCGTGCGCGCCAGCGGGCCAAAGCACGTAAGACCTAGAAAGGCCTCAGGGTGCGGCCAGGTTGACACCCGCCCGCGCTGCGGCTTGATCCCAACCAGGTGACACCAGGCGGCAGGGATTCGAACCGAACCGGCGCCGTCCGAGCCAACCGCCGCCGGGACCAGCCCTGCCGCGACGGCCGACGCAGCCCCGCCGCTCGATCCTCCCGGCGTGTGGTCCAGGTTCCACGGATTGCGGGTTACACCGAAGCTCGGCCCCTCGCTGAACGGCCACTGGCCCAGCTCGGGCGTGGTCGTCTTGCCGACGATGATCGCCCCGGCCTCACGCAGCTTTCGAACCAGCTCGCTGTCCTCCGTCGCCAGCTCGAACATGCCGGAGCAGCCGAACTCGGTCGTCTCACCCGCCATGTCAACGTCGTCCTTGATTGCCACCGGGACCCCCAGTAGCGGCGCTCGCTGACCAGCGGCCAGCCGGGCATCGGCCTCCTCGGCTTCGGCCAGCGCTTCAGTGCGGACGCACCTGAATGCGTTCAGGGTTTCCTGAGTGGCTTCGATCCGGGCAAGCGATCCCGCAACCAGCTCGGTCGAGGTGAGCGACCCGGATACCAAGCGATCCGCGCTCGCACGAAGTCCGGCGGTGGGCGCGGCGGTGGTCACTCAGGAGGCCCCAGGACGGTCACGGGCTCCGCAGGGTAGCGACGAAAGGTGAGTGCGGGTTTCTATTGGCTATGCCAATGAAACCCCTCACTCGGGGGGCCTACATGTCGCTGTTGAGAGTCTCGCGGGCGGCTTCGATCCGTGCGACGAGAGTCACGGGACTTGCGAGTCCCTGCCCCCGCGTGTCCTGATCAGCGCATCGTCCGCGCGGGCGATCAGATCCTCGAGGCTATCGCCGGGCTCGAGGGCGGCGAACCCGACGCTGATCGCGGCCCCGCTTTGCCCCGCGTTGAGGCTGGATTGGATTTCCTCGAAGCGGGCGGCCGCGACATCGTCGTCGATCTCAGCGAACGCGCAGACGAACTCATCGCCGCCGAAGCGCACGATCGGTTCGTACGAGCGCATCTTCGATCGAATCGTCGTCGCAACGGTCTTCAGCAGGGCGTCGCCGCACGCATGTCCCTCGCGGTCGTTCACCCGCTTCAGGCCATCGACGTCCACGTAGGCCAGTACCAGGCGCCCGCTGGAGCGCCGGGCTCGCTCGATCTCGAGTTGGAGCACCACGAGTCCGATGCCGCGCTGGTAGGCGCCGGTCAACTCATCCAGGTGGGCCTTCTCGAGAGCGAGGCGCGCCTGATCGCGGTCCTCGGCCGCTTTGGCACGGTCCTCCGCTGCTCGCGCTCTGTCCTCAGCGGCATGCGCGCGGTCGGCTGCCGCCCGGACGCGGGCTTCGTTTCCGCTCTCGCCCAGGAGGTTGTCGTAGTTACGAGCCGCCCTGTGCATGCGCCGGTCCCGGGGCGACACCATCTCGTCTTGCCTCCCGGCCTTTTCGGCGGCGGCCCGGTCAAGCGCCTCCGCCGCAAGGTCGCGCGCCTTCGCGGTCAGGTCGCGGATCTCCGCTTCGCGATCACGGCGAGCGGCCGAAGCGAAACGTTCTCCGGCGATCTCCGCCCGGGCAAATGTCGTCGCAGCCCGCTCAAGCGTTCCCGCTTCACGCTCGTCGCGGGCTGCGTCGCGGGCGTCCGTCATCGCCTGGGAT
>JALZKA010000126.1 GCA_030859475.1 Actinomycetota bacterium | reverse complement strand
CTCCGAGGCCTCGCGACCATGCTGTTGGTGGCCGCGATCCTCGGCGGCCTCTACGTCGGCAGCCGCCAGGTCTACTTCCTGGGAACCGACGAGGGCGGGCGCATCGCCCTTTACCGGGGCGTGCCCTACGAGCTGCCGCTGGGCGTAAACCTCTACAGCGAGGTCGTCTCCAGCCCGACCCGGGCGGACTCGCTGCCGGAGGACCGCCGTGATGAGGTCGTCGATCACGAACTGCGCTCGCGCGGCGACGCCGTCGATCTGCTCGCGAACCTGGAGGACGTGGCGCTGGCCCCAGCGCCCACGGAGCCTCAGAACGACCCGCAGGCCGGCGCCGGCGCCAAGCGATGAGCGCCCGGAACCGCGAGCTCTTCGCCCTGATCCCGGTTGCCCTGCTGGTGACGGCCGGCTTCGCCGCGGTGTTCGCTGTTCGCTCCGACGAGATCAACGACGCGAGCCTGATCTACGGCGGCTACTTCCTTGCGATCTGCGTCGCGACGCACCTGTTCCTGCGACTCACGTTGCCGAACGCCGATCCGTACCTGTTCCCCCTTTGCGCGGCCCTGGCCGCCACCGGCCTGGTGGTCCTCTACCGGATCGACGAGACCCTCGCGGTCGAGCAGGCGACCGTCTTTCTGATCGGCCTCGGATTCTTCGCCGCGACGATCACCTTCCTGCGCGACTACGAAAAGCTTCAGGCCTACCGCTACCTGATCGCCTTGGCCGGCATCGCACTGCTGATGGCACCCCGGGTGTTCGTCGACACCGGGGTGGTCGAGCGCACCGGGGCCTACATCAACGTCAGCCTGGGCCCACTGTCGTTCCAGCCGTCCGAGATCGCCAAGATCGCGGTGGTCATCTTCCTGGCCAGCTACCTGAACGAGAAGCGGGAGCTCTTCAGCGTCGCCGCTCGGCGCTTCCTGGGCCTGACGATCCCGCCGCTCAAGCACTTCGGGCCGCTGCTGGTCGTCTGGGGCGCGGCGATGCTGATGCTCGTCTTCATCCGCGACCTGGGCAGCTCGGTGATGTTCTTCGGCGCTTTCCTGGGCCTGATCTACGTGGCGACCAACCGCTTCAGCTACGTCCTGATCGGCCTTGCAATGTTCTTCGCCGGCGCCTACCTCATCGCGGGGAACGTCGGCCACGTCCAGGATCGCTTCGATATCTGGCTCGACCCGTTCGCCCGTAACGCGCCCGACGGAGCCGGGCAGATCACCGCCGCGCTGTTCACCCAGGCCGAGGGCGGGCTGTTCGGCGAGGGCCTGGGCCAGTCGCTCTTGAAGCTGCCGGGACCATTCTTCCCCTCCGGGTGCGAGCAGGGCTTCCCCTATTGCGGATCGATCCTGCCCGAACCGCACACGGACTTCATCTACGCGGTGATCGTCGCCGAGCTGGGGCTGTTCGGAGCCTGCGGCATGGTCGCCATCTACGCGCTGATCGGCGCCCGGGGGTTCAAGGCGGCTGTGCAGGCTCCTGACGGGTTCTCGAAGCTCTTGGCCACCGGTCTGGCGACGGTTTTCTGCCTTCAGGCGTTCGTGATCATCGGCGGTGTCACGAAGATGATCCCGCTGACCGGTGTCACCCTGCCGTTCATCTCGTTCGGGGGCAGCTCGATCGTCGCCAACATGATCCTGCTGGCGCTCCTCTTGCTGATCAGCGACAGAGCCCGCGCGCCGATCGCGAAGGGGCAGCCGGCGTGAACGCCCAGATCGTCCGCCTCTACGTGTTCGTCCTGGTGCTCTTCGCGGGCCTGATCTACTTCACCTCGCGCTGGGCTGTGCTGGAGGCCGACGAGCTGAAGGCGAATCGCGGCAACAACCGCCCGCTGATCGAGGAGCAGCAGATCAAGCGCGGCACGATCACCAGCTCTGACGGCGTGCTGATCGCCGAATCGCTGCCCGAGGGCGGCGGTCCCCAGCGCGTCTACGTACGACGCTACCCGGAGGGCGCACTGTTCGGGAACCCCGTCGGGTATTCATTCGTCGAGGTCGAGCGTTCCGGCGTCGAACTTGCCGAGAACGAGCTCCTCACCGGGGAAAAGAACGAGTTCGCTTCCCTGATTGACGAGCTCCTGAACGAGACTCAAGTTGGTAATGACGTCACGCTTACCCTCGACGCCGCCGCCCAGAGGGTGGCCACCGGGGCGTTGCAGACGGCCGTCGCCAACTCCGGCGCCAAGGGCGGGTCTGTGGTCGCAATCGAGCCGGATACCGGCGCGGTGAAGGTGATGGCTTCCGTTCCGGGCTTCGACCCGAACGCCGTCAAGAGCCCCAGCACGTTTTCGGAGCTCTCTGAGCAGGGGACCAGCTCCGGCTTGTTCTTCGGCGCCACCCAGGCGACCTATCCGCCGGGGTCGACGATGAAGGTCGTGACCGCGGCCGCAGCGCTCGACTCGGGCGAGTTCGACCCCACGACGACGCTGAGCGGCGCATCTCCTCAGACCGTTTCTGGAGCGCCGCTGTCCAACTCCGGCAACCAGAGCTTCGGGACGATCGACATGACGACGGCTCTCACCAACTCGGTGAACACCTATTGGGCGCAGGTCGGCGAGCGACTCGGCACCGGGACCTACATGGACTACATGGAGCGGTTCGGATTCAACTCGGACCCGCAGCTCAACTACCCGGACGAGCAGATGGCGCCGAGCGGGGTGTACGAGAGCGGGAGCCTGCTTGGCCGGTCCGACCTGATCGACGTCGGACGCGTTGCGATCGGCCAGGAGCGCCTGCTCGCCACGCCGCTCCAGATGACACAGGTTGCGTCAGCCGTTGCGAATGGCGGCGAGCTCATGAAGCCAACCTTGCTGCAAGGTGCGACCGATCCCGATGGACGCGAGGTTGAGGAGCTCGATCCCGACGTGCAATCCGATGTGATGAGCGCGGAGACCGCGGCTCAGGTGACGGAGATGATGACTCAGGTGGCCTCGATCGGAACTGCCGCCAGCCTGAGCACCTCGCTCGGCGAGCTTGCCGGCAAGACCGGCACCGCGGAGCTGAACATCGAGCAAAGACTGAACCAGCCCTGGTTCATCGGTTTCGCACCGGCCGGCGATCCGCAGATAGCGATCGCCGCAACGCTCGAGCCCTGCACAGGCTGCTTCGGAGCTGACGATGCCGGTCCTGTAGCCACTCAGGTCATGGACGCGCTCGCGGGAGGCTGAGGCTTTGCGGCTGGAGGCAGGACAGCGGGTTGCCGAGCGCTACACGCTGGTCGAGCGAATCGGCAGCGGCGGCATGGCGGACGTGTGGTCGGCCGACGACGAGATGCTCGGGCGCCAGGTGGCGCTGAAGTTCCTGCACGAGCGCTACGCCCAGGACGAGCAATTCCTCGAGCGCTTCCGCCGCGAGGCCGAGGCCGCCGCCGGGTTGCAGCACCCGAACGTCGTCTCCGTCTACGACCGTGGCGATCACGAAGGCCGCGCCTGGATCGCGATGGAGTACGTCCAGGGCGCTTCGCTGAAGGATCTGATTCGCCGGGGCCTGTCCGTCGCCGAGTCGGTCGAGATCGTGCGCCAGATCCTCGCCGGCGCCCGGTTCGCGCACGCGCGAGGAATCGTCCACCGTGATCTGAAGCCTCAGAATGTGCTGGTCGACGCTGACGGCCGCGCCCGGGTCAGCGACTTCGGAATCGCGCGCGCGGGCGCATCGGAGATCACGCAGACCGGGTCGGTGCTCGGCACGGCCCAGTACTTGTCGCCGGAGCAGGCCCAGGGCTTCGAGACCAACGCCACCTCGGACATCTACTCGACCGGAGTGATCCTCTACGAGGCGCTCACGGGACGCGTTCCGTTCGACGCCGACACCGTGGTCGCGATCGCGCTCAAGCAGGTCTCCGAGCAACCACAGCCGCCGAGCCGCATCAACCCGGCGGTTCCGCCCGCCCTGGACGCCGTCGTGATGAGGGCGCTGGAGAAGGACCCCGCGGATCGCTTCCAGTCGGCGGGCGAGTTCATGCAAGCGCTTGACGCGGCGGAGGAGGACCCGGCCGCGGCCACCGCGGCAACCGCCCTGTATCCAGCGGCGCCTCCGCCCGCCGCGGTCGTAGCGGTACCCGTGGAGCCCGACCCGGAAGAGGACGACCGGCGCAAGAAGCTGATCGCCCTGGCGGTGATCGCCGCCCTGATCGCGGCCCTGATCCTGTACGCGCTGACGCGATCGGAGCAGGTGGCGGTGCCGACCGTGATCGGCGAGACACAGGTGGAAGCGACGCGGATCCTCGAGGCCAGGGGATTCGAGGTGGAGACCTCAAACTTCGAGAGCTGCGACGAGCCCAACACGGTGGCGGAGCAGGATCCGGCGGCGGGCACCGACGCGTCGGAGGGCTCGACGGTAATGCTCTCGGTCAGCCTCGGCTTGAGGGTCGCGATTCCGCCGGATGTGATCGGGATGCGGATCGACCGGGCCACCAAGCTCCTGCAGGAGCGGGACCTTCAGGTCCGGGAAGAGAAGGTGTTCTCCGACAACGCCGACCCGGGGGAGGTGGTGCGCGCATCCCCCGCGGTGGGCGAGAAGGTCGAGTGCGAGTCGGCTGTGACCCTGTTTACGTCCAAGGGCCAGAATGTGGCGCCGGTCCCGGACGTGCTTGGCCTTGACGTATCGTCCGCCGAGGCGGAGCTGCGCGACGCCGGCTTCGTCCCGAACGTCGACACGAAGAACTCCGACGAGCCGGAAGGCACTGTGATCGCCCAGGATCCCGGGCCGGGTGGGAACGTGCCCAAGGGCGAGGTCGTGGTGATCGAGGTCTCCAACGGTGCCGGCACCGTCGTCGTCCCGAACGTCGAAGGTCAGCTTCGCGACAACGCGATTTCCGCGTTGCAGGGCCGTGGTGCCACGAACATCAAGATCGTCGAGCAGGAGACCGACGACCCGACGATGGACGATCGGGTCACCGATCAGGCACCAAGCTCCGGCACGCGGATCCGCTCCGGCGACCTGGTGACGATCTTCGTAGCGGTGTTCGTCGAGCCCGAGCCCGAGCCGGAGCCGGAGCCCGAACCGGAGCCCGAACCGGAACCCGACCCGGCGCCCCGTGAGCGCGGCGCGCGGCGATGAAGGTCGCGGTGATCAGCGGGGGACGCTCGTCCGAGCACGATGTCTCGCTCCGCTCGGGCGAGTCAGTCGCCGCGGGCCTCGAGGCAGCGGGGCACGAGGTCGTCGGGATCAGGATCGAGCGTGACGGACGCTGGCTTCGCGACGGCCGCGAGCTGTCGCTGCGGGCGGCGGGCGGGCTCGAGGGCTGCGACGCCGCCTTCCCGGTTCTCCACGGACCGTTCGGCGAAGACGGCACGGTGCAGGGCCTGCTCGAATGCCTCGCCGTTCCGTACGCCGGGCCCAGCGTCCTTGCCGCCGCGATCGCGATCGACAAGCTGGTCTGCAAGCGGCTTCTGGCGCACCACGGGTTCCCGCAGGTCGGCTTCTGCCAGGCGGGTGAGGAGGGCTGGCGCGACCGCGCCGAAGCGATGGGAACGCCGGTCTGGGTGAAGCCGTCGCGGTTGGGGTCGAGCGTCGGCATCTCCCGCGTCGACGATCTGAGGGCCGGCCTGGACGCCGCGGTCGAGCTTGCCCGCCGCCACGACCCACGGGTGATCGTCGAGGCGCATTGCGAGGGAGCGGAGGTCGAGTGCTCGGTGATCGGTAACGAAACGCCCGAGACGTCGCTCCCAGGCCAGATCCTCACCCAGGGCGCCGAGTGGTACGACTACGAGGCGAAGTACACCGTGGGTGGCATGACGCTTGCCGTGCCGGCCCCGATCGGCGACGTGGCCGCCGCCCTCGTGCGGCAGCTGGCAGCAGCGGTTTACCG
>JALZKA010000039.1 GCA_030859475.1 Actinomycetota bacterium | reverse complement strand
GGCTTTGGCTGTGCCACCCGACGAGGACGTATCCCGGACCGGGCGGGCGGAAGGAGCCCGCGCGGGCGCTCCCTTCGGAGCCTGAGCCTTGACCGGAGCCGGGACGGCGGGAGCGGTGGCATTCAGGACTTTCGCCGCGACATCCTCCTCGACGCTCGACGCCGCCACCTTCACCTCGATCCCGGCCGCTTGCAGCTTTTGCAAAACCTCCTTGCTGGTCAGGCCTCGCTGCTTCGCTATCTCATGAACCCGCAGCTTCGCCACTAGATGGGTCGCTCCACGAAATCGTGTGCGCGAGGGCGCCCGGCGCCGAGCGGGGAACGGACGTGAGACGAAGCACGTACCCCCATCTAAGCCTCTTCGTTCTCCGTTTCGGGCGCGACGGCGGCGGGCGCGGCTTCGTCGCTGGACGTGTCGTCGTCGTCGGAGGGCTGGTTGCCTTCAGACGCTTCGTCGTCTCCCCCGGCGAGGTCCTCGTCCTCCTCGACGAGCGGCTCGGCGTCAACCGCCGGCTCGTCGGCAGGCTCCTCCTCGGCAGCCTTGGCCTCCTCAAATGACGCCTGGGCCCGGGCGACCAGCTCCCCCACGTGAGCCGGGTCAGCGTCGGGGTCGGCGAGGGCCGCCACCTCTTCGTCGCTGAGCGAGGCGAGGACGGTGACGTCGTTGGTCTCGAAGCGCGCGAGGCACTGGTGCTGGGCCAGGCCGCAGAACCGGGATCCCGAGACGGAAGCGTTCGGGCAACGACGGCCGGCTGAGAGCACCGCCGCGCAGCGCCCATCGTCAACCTGCTCCTCGTCCAGATCCTCCTGATCCTCGAAGGAGAAGTCGGTCTCGGACTTGATGTCCACCTTCCAGCCGGTCAGCTTGGCCGCCAGGCGGGCGTTTTGGCCCTCGCGGCCGATCGCCAGGGATAGTTGGTCGTCGGGCACGATGACCGTCGCCTCCTTGGTGTCGTCATCGACGATCACCTCGCGAACCCTCGCGGGGGAGAGCGCCTTGGCAACGAAGCGGGCCGGCTCCTCGTTGTAGGGGATGATGTCGATCTTCTCGCCGCGCAGCTCGGATACCACCATCCGCACTCGCGAACCACGGGGGCCGACGCAGGCGCCGACCGGATCGACCCCGTCCGCGTGTGAGACCACCGCGATCTTCGAGCGGAACCCGGGCTCGCGGGCAACGCCCACGATCTCGACGAGGTCGTCAGCGATCTCGGGCACCTCGAGCTCGAACAACTCCTTGATCAGCTCCGGGCTACGCCGTGAAACGACTATCGAAGGGCCTTTGCCTTCCGCCGAGACGTCGGTGATCACGGCCTTTACCCGCATCCCGTGGTCATAGCGCTCGTTCCAGACCTGTTCTGAGCGGGGGAGCAGCGCCTCAACGCGCTCGCGAAGCTGGACCAGTGTGTAGCGGTTGTCGGACTGCTGGATGATGCCGGTGATCAGCTCGCCGACCCGGTCCTGGTACTCGTCGAACATCATCTGCCGCTCCGCCTCGCGGACACGCTGCAGGATCACCTGCTTCGCGGTTTGGGCGGCGATCCGGCCGAAGTTCTCAGGCGTGACGTCGCGGGACTTGATCTGGTCGGCGTACGGCGCAAGGATCTCGGGATCAAGCTCGGGCTCCTCAGGCTCACGCATCTCGCCCGTCTCGGGGTCGATCGTCGGCTCCTGCTCGGAGGCGACCTGGGCGAGGAGCTTCTCCTCGAGCTCGACAGGGAGGATCAGCTCGAAGACGCGGAAGTCAGCCGTTTCACGATCCAGGTCGACACGCGCGTAGCGGGCTGAGCCAGGGCTCTTCTTGTATGCCGAGAGGAGCGCGTCCTCGAGCGCCGTCATCAACGTCTCGGAGTCGATTCCCTTCTCCGCTCCGAGTTCCCTGATCGCGTCGACGAGCTCCCGGCTCACGATTCACCTCCAACCAGGTTCGATCGCTTGATCCCATCAAGCGGGATGCGCACCGGTTCACCATCGGACTCGAGGGAGACGACCTCGGCGTCAGCCTCCCTCAGGGTGCCGGTGAAGTTGCGCCGGCCGTCGATTGGTTCGCTGGTGCGCACCCTGACGCGACTGCCGAGGAAGCGCCGAAAATGCTCTGGCTTGGTCAGCGGCCGGTCGACGCCGGGCGATGAGACCTCGAGGGAGTAGCGCTCGAGAAGGTCGCGCAACTGCCCCGTAACGGCTTCGCACAGGCCAAGGTCGACGCCACCGGGCCGGTCGATGTAGATGCGAAGAGTCTCTGCGGCAGGGGTTTCCAGCGCGACGAGCTCGACGTCGGGATCGAATTCCCGAAGCCGCGCCTCGATCGTCTGCTGAAGTTCCTGCTGAGTCACAATCCTCTGCTCTCCATTTCCAGATTCGCCCTTTTCGCGCCAGATTCAAGCCCAAAAAAAGGTGGGCCCGGGTCCACCTCGACAGGGTACGGGTACGCATAAGAGGTCAGATGAGTATAGCCGCGCTCAGGCGAGCGCCAAAGGCGATTTCAGGCCTCGACGATGACCGTGACCGGCCCGTCGTTGACCAGCTGGACGGCCATCTGCGCGCCGAACTCTCCCCGCTTCGCACCGACCCGATCGGCAAAGCGCTCGTAGAGCGGCTGCGCCACCTCGGGCTTGGCGGCCTCTGCATAGCTCGGCCGATTGCCCTTGCTGGTGTCTGCGTAGAGGGTGAACTGGCTGACGCAAAGGACTTGGCGCTCCCCCACCGGCTCGTTCATCCGCCCGTCCGCGTCGTTGAAGATTCGGAGACTCCGGACCTTGTCTGCGAGGCGGTCAGCTGCCGCCTCGGTATCGCCCTGGCCGACGCCCAGCAGCACCAAGAGCCCTGGTCCGATCGCGGCCACCTCCTCGTCGTTCACCGAGACCGCCGCCCGAGCGACTCGCTGGATCACCGCCCGCACGATGTCGCGCTAAGCCGCGCGACTGGCGCGCTCGCGATAGATCCGGTAGTCGCGGCGGTCCGGTCGCAGATTTGACGCGAGTGCCAAATGGTGGCGGGCGCGATCCGGGTGGCCGGTCAGGCTCAGCGCCCGCCCGAGGCAGAAGTGCGCATAGTCGTTGACCGGATGGGTCTCGACCACCGCCTCGAACTCGCCGGCTGCCTCTGCGAACTGCGCGTTGCGGAAGTACGCGCGGCCGAGTGCCTCGCGCACCGATGACTTCTCAGGTGCCTGCCTCGCGGCCTCCGCGAGCGGTACTGTCGCCGCTTCGAAGCTGCCGTCCTCGAGGAGCTCGATTCCCTTG
Organism: Actinomycetota bacterium; assembly: GCA_030859475.1. Lineage (GTDB taxonomy): Bacteria > Actinomycetota > Thermoleophilia > Solirubrobacterales > 70-9 > JALZKA01. The sequence continues at coordinate 13,789 of JALZKA010000039.1, read as the reverse complement.
CGATAGAGGGTGTAGAGCGACTCGGACGCCATGGGCGACCAATGCTAGCCAGGGCCGCGACCCGAGCGCACCGGCGCTCGTTCACGTCGAACGTCCCGGAGTCCCACGCTAATCGGTGACTCCGGGACGTTCGTTTGGTCGGGGGTTAGGCGTGTCGGACTGACGTGCGAAGCGCTGTGACGCGGTCGAGGATCGCTTCGGCGATTTGCTGCTTCGAAGCGATCGGGACCCGGTGCTCCGCGCCCGGCTCGACGATCGTTACCTCGTTGCGCTCCGAGTCGAAGCCGATCTCCGAGTTCGAGACGTCGTTGAAGACGATTGCGTCAAGGCCCTTGCGCTCGAGCTTTTCCCGCGCGCGGGAGATCGCATCGGGCCCATGCTCAGCGGCAAAGCCGACGAGCGTCTGCCCTTCGCTGCGCCGGGCAGCGAGCATGCCGATCACGTCCTCGGTTTCCTCGAGATGCAAGTCAAGCCCGCCAGAGCCCTCGCGGGTCAGCTTGCCCGCGATCGGTACGGGCCGGAAGTCCGCGACGGCCGCAGCCATCAACACCACCTGGGATTCCGCGAAATGCTCGCGAGTCGCGGCTGCCAGCTCGGCCGACGTTTCGACCACGACGGTCTTGACCCGCGGAGTTACCGGAAACGAGACGTTCGCTCCGACCATGGTGACATCGGCGCCGCGACGGGCGGCGGCCTCCGCCAGGGCGATGCCCATCCGCCCCGAAGAGCGGTTGCCGATGTAGCGCACAGAGTCGATCGGCTCGCGCGTGCCTCCGGCCGTCACAAGCACGCGCAGGCCGTCCCAGGGGCCGGCGGGCCCGGGGACGGCGGCCTCGACCCGGGCGAGCAGCGTTCCCGGCTGCGGGAGCCGGCCCGCTCCGTGCTCGCCCCGGGATGCGAGCGGTCCCTCATCCGGTTCGATCACCTCCACCCCGCGTTCGCGCAGCAAATCCAGGTTGCGCTGAGTAGCCGCCTCACGGTACATGCGGTCATTCATGGCGGGTGCGACGAGGCGCGGCGCCGTGCAGGCGAGAAATGAAGTCGTGACCATCGAATCGGCGATTCCGGCGGCCAGCTTTGCCACCGTGTTCGCCGAAGCCGGCGCGATCAGGTAAGCGTCGGCGTTCTCGACCAGCGCCAGGTGCCCGATCGGGTCATGCTGCGGCGCCGGATCACCGGGGAAGGCGCCCCGCATCGGGTCGCGATCCCATTCCTCGACGAGGACGGGGGCGCCCACGACTCCCTCGAAGGAGGCGGGCCCGACAAAGCGGCGGGCGGCAGGAGTCATCACCACCCGGACCCCGTGGCCGGCCTTAGTGGCCAGCCGCGCGAGCTCGAGCGCACGGTACGCCGCGATCCCACCGGTGACGCCCAGGAGGATTCGCGCCACGGTTAGACCTCAGGCGCGGTCGCGGTACTCGTACTTGATCTTGCCGGCGGCGAGCTCTTCGAGGGCGATCGTCAAGTAATTCCCTGAGCGGGTCTCGATCATCGGCGGCGTGTACTCCTCGTAAGTGCCCTCGCCCAGCGCGCGGTAATAGCTGTTGAGCTGGCGCGCGCGCTTGGCGGCGACCAGGACGGCCGCGTAGTGCGAGTCAGATTGTGCGAGGAGGCTGTCGACTCTTGGCTTGATCATGCGCCAAGCAGTGTAGGGGGTACGGGTCAGCCCGTTTCCCCCGCCAGCTCGCGACGCACGATCTGCTCCAGCTCGGCCGCCGCACGCTCGACCTCGTCGTTGACGATCACATGCTTGAATTCCTGTCGCGCCTCGAGCTCCTGCTTCGCGGTCTCCAGGCGCCGCTCAATCGCTTCGTCAGAGTCGGTCCCCCTGCCCGCCAGCCGCTCACGCAGGGTTTCCCGGTCGGGCGGGGCGATGAAGATCAGGACGGCTTCGTCACCCATCGCCGCACGAACCTGGCGCGCACCCTGAACCTCGATCTCCAAGACCACGGAGGCGCCGGCGTCAAGCGTCCGCTCGATCTCCGAGCGCAGAGTCCCGTAGCGATTGCCCGAGAAAGTCGCGTGCTCGAGGAAATCACCCGAGTCCGCCCGGGAGGCGAACTCCTGCGGTGAGAGAAAGTGATAGTCGGAGCCGTCAACCTCGCCGCTGCGGGGATCGCGAGTGGTGGCGGAGACTGAGAGCTCGAGGCCTTCGACACGCTCGCGCAAGGCGCGGATCAGGGTGCCCTTGCCGACTCCCGAAGGTCCCGTGATGACGAATACGCGCGAGCCCATCGATGCCGTATCCAACCCCGTCGGCCGGACGCATGCCCCCGGGCCGAGCTTCCGCGGCCGGCTGCCTACCTGTGGAGCATCTGGACCAGCTCGGCGCGCTGGCGCCCGGAGAGGCCGCCGATGGTCTTGGAAGGTGAGATCCGGCATTGCGACAGGACCTTGTTGGCTTTGACCCGGCCGTACTTCGGGACCGCGAGGATCATGTCGAAGACCTTGGCCGACTCGACCCACTCCGGAGGATCGAGGAGCAGCCGCTCGACGTTGACCTTTCCGGCCTTCAGGTCCCGCTTCATCTGCGCGCGCTTGGTCCGGATCTCGTTGGCTCGCCGCAGTGCCCTCATCCGCTGCGCGTTGGTCCTCTCCGGGACGGCGGTCTCGACTGGGGCGGCCACAGGGCGGCGACTATAGCGCGGGACACGCGCGTGGCAAAACCGAAATCGCCGTTTCGGCGGAAATTCGTTTCGACCTCTAGTTGAGGTGGAGGGGCGAGGTCACGTCAGGCAGGGTTTCGAGCTCCAAACGAATACGCTTCGCGGCGCCAGGATCGGTGAAATTCGCCGTTCCAACGGCCACCGCGGCGGCACCCGACAAAAGAAACGCGCGGGCGTCGGCGCCGGTCTCGATACCCCCCATCCCGATCACCGGGATCGCGACCGAAGCCGCGACCCTGCGCGCCTGCTCCAGCGCGATCGCGCGGACCGCCGGGCCGGAAAGACCGCCGCTCCCGGCCCCCAGACCGGGCTCGTTGGTCACGGGGTCGAGCGCAGTTGCCTTCAGGGTGTTGATCAGCGATACCGCGTCGGCGCCGCCCCGCTCGGCGGCAACCGCGACCGCCTCCGGGGCGCTGGTGTTGGGCGTGAGCTTCACGATCAGAGGCTTCGCGGTCAGCGGCCGCAGCGACTCGACCAGCGCGAGCGTCTCGCTTGGCTCCTCGCCGACGATCAGCCCTGACTTGACGTTCGGGCAAGAGACGTTCAGCTCCAGCGCGGCGACCTCGTCGCGCTCCGCCACCCCGCGCACCAGTCGATCGAAGCCGTCGCGATCAGTCGCCATGACGGACACGATGAGTGGCACCGGAAGGCGCGCGAGCCGGGGCAAGTCCTGGGCCAGGAACCCGTCCAGCCCCTTGTTCGGCAGGCCGATGGAGTTGATCATGCCGCTCGGCGTCTCGTGAAGCCTCGGCGGTGGGTTGCCGACGCGCCGCTCAGGCGTGATCGTCTTCGAAACGAAAGCCGCAAACGGGAAGTCGTCGTTAAGGGCGTCGCCGAAGGCCCGGTGCGCGGCGATCGCGTCGAACGTTCCCGACCCGTTCAGCACCCGGTGGGCCAGCGCAAGCGAGCCGATCCGCACGGCGGCGATCATCGGTGACCCGAGCCCGCGACCAGCGCCGACTCGAGCCGATCGGCACGGACAACCGGCCCGTCGACGCAAAGGCGCATGTAGCCGCCGTCGACAAGCGGTATCGCGCATCCGAAGCAGGCGCCGTATCCACACGCCATCGGGGACTCCATCGCCAGCTCGGCCACCGCGCCCCGATCCGCGCAGATCCGGCGCACTGCCTCGAGCATTGCCGGCGGCCCGCATGCGTACACCCCGGCGGAGGAGGCCCCGTCGCCGGCCAGCGCGACCTCGAGCAGGTCGGTCACGTAGCCGCGATGACCGCGGTACCCGTCCTCGAACGCAAGACCCAGCTCCTGACACGCGCCAAAAAGCTCGAGGCCCCCGGAGTGGCCCTCGTCGCGAAAGCCCAGCAGGGTGCGGACCGCCACGCCGGCAGCTCGCAGACGGCGGCGCAGGATCGCGATGGGGGCTATGCCGATCCCACCGCCGACGAGGATCGCCCCGGCAGCGCCCGGGTTGAGCTCGGATGGCTCCGAGAACGGTCGCCCCAGCGGCCCAAGCATCGCCACGGACGAGCCTGCGTCGAGCGCGGCGAGAACGCTGGTGCCGGGACCCACTGCTTCGAGCAGGAAGTCCAGGCGCACCCCCTCGTCCGTTGCCTCGGCCGCGGCCACGGAGAACGCGCGGGGCAGGTACGGGCGACCGCCGTGGCTTCCCCAGCCGGGCGCGGTGAGCATGTAGAACTGGCCTGGTGCGGGCTCCGGCCCATCCGGATCGAGCGCCGTGAACACCACGTATCCCCCTGTCTCCCGCCGGGCGACGACGTCGCAGGTGCGGCGCTCGGGCGGCGCCAGGACCCGGTCAGCCCAGGACAAACCGCGTCCCGCCCTCGATCCCGTGGAGCTCTTGCAGGCTGTAGGGCTCAGCGCCCTTGGTGCGGACGGCGAAGATCGCTCGCGCCGCCGCCGAAGCGCCGGTCATCGTGGTGATACACGGGATTCCGTGCCGGGTGGCGGCGCTGCGAATCTCATAGCCGTCCGTCCGGGCACCTGATCCGGTCGGCGTGTTGATGACCAGATCGACCTCGGATTCGCTGATCAGATCGACTACGTGCGGTGAGCCCTCGCCCACCTTGTTGATCGCCTGGACGGGGATGCCCATTCGCGAGATCGCTTGTGCGGTGCCTTTCGTGGCGATGATCCGGAACCCGAGGTCGTGAAAGCGCGCGGCGAGCTGCGTGGCCGCTGCCTTGTCGTTGTCCGTGACGGTGATGAAGACCCTGCCCTCGAGCGGTAACGCAGCTCCCGCCGCCGCCTGCGCTTTCGCAAACGCCGTCGGAAAGTCGCGCGCCACACCCATCACCTCTCCCGTCGACTTCATCTCCGGGCCAAGCACCGCGTCGGCGCCCGCGAAGCGCGCGAACGGCAGGACCGCCTCCTTGACGGAAACATGGTCCGTCGGCGCGGTGGGCAGCTGCTGGTCCGCGAGGCGCTCGCCAAGCATCAGCCGGCAGGCGAGCTTGGCCAGTGGCACGCCGATTGCCTTCGAGACAAACGGGATCGTCCGCGACGCGCGCGGGTTGGCCTCGATCACGTGCAGGGCCCCGCCCGCGACCGCGTACTGGATGTTCAAAAGCCCGACGACGCCGAGCTCCAGAGCGATCGTTCGAGTCGTCGCGCGGATCTGGTCCAGCATCTCCTCACCGAGACTCATCGGCGGCAGGACGCAGGCTGAGTCGCCGGAATGCACGCCGGCCTCCTCGACGTGCTGCATGATCCCTGCGACCGCCACCTCCTCGCCGTCGCACAGGGCGTCGACGTCGACCTCGATCGCGTCCTCCAGGAAGCGGTCGAGCAGCAGCGGGTGCTTCTGATCGGCCTTCACGTGGGCTCCGAGGTACCCCTCGAGCGCCTCGCTCGAATAGCAGATCTCCATCGCCCTGCCCCCAAGCACGTAGGAGGGGCGGACCAGCAGGGGAAAGCCGACGTCCTCGGCAATCATCAGCGCCTCCTCCGCTGAGTGCGCGGTGCCGTACGGCGGGTGGGCGATCTCCAGCCGGCGAAGGAGTGCTCCAAACCGCCCCCGGTCCTCCGCCAGGTCGATCGCGTCGACCGGCGTGCCGAGCAGCCTCACCCCTGCCGCCTCAAGGGCGGATGCGAGCCGCAATGGAGTCTGTCCACCAAACTGGACGATCACGCCCTCCGGCTGCTCGACCTCGATGACGGCCAGCACGTCTTCGATCGTCAGCGGCTCGAAGTAAAGGCGATCGGAAGTGTCGTAGTCGGTCGAGACGGTCTCCGGATTGCAGTTGATCATCACGGCGTCCCGGCCCGACTCGCGCACGCACATCGCGGCGTGCACGCAGCAGTAGTCGAACTCGATGCCCTGCCCGATCCGGTTTGGGCCAGAACCCAGGATCACAACCGACGGGCGGTCGCCACGGCGAACCTCGCCGGCCAAGGGCGTTGGCGCGCGCTCGTGCGCCGAGTAGTAGTAGGGCGTGCGAGCCTCGAACTCCGCGGCGCAGGTGTCGACCGACTTGAACGTGCGGTCCAGGCCCGCGGTGCCGTCGCCGTCCGTGGCCAGCGCTTGCAGCTCACGCAGAAACCACAGGTCGATGCTGGTGCGGGCGTTTATCTCTTCGGCGGACCGCCCCCGCCGGAACACCTCCAGCACCAGGTCGAAGCGATCGGCGCTCGGGGTCTCGAGGCGCTCCAGGAGGTCCTCGGTCTCGGTGGATGTATCCGGGTGCTCGTCGAGCTCCCGCGAGCGCATCGCCTTCGCGAACGACTCCCGGAAGGTACGCCCGATCGCCATCGCCTCGCCAACCGACTTCATATGGGTCGTCAGCTCACCCGCGGCGCCCGGGAACTTCTCGAAAGCGAAGCGCGGGATCTTGGTGACGACGTAGTCGATGGTGGGCTCGAAGGCGGCAGGGGTCGCCCTGGTGATGTCGTTCGGGATCTCCTCCAGCGTGTAGCCGACGGCGAGCTTGGCGGCGATCTTCGCGATCGGAAACCCCGTCGCCTTCGAGGCCAATGCGGAGGAGCGGGAGACGCGTGGGTTCATCTCAATCACGACGATCTCGCCCGACTTCGGGTTGACGGCGAACTGTACGTTCGAGCCGCCCGTCTCGACGCCCACCGCCCTGATCACTGCGATCGCCTGGTTGCGAAGCTCCTGATAAAGCGGATCGGTAAGGGTCTGCGCGGGAGCCACCGTGACCGAATCGCCGGTGTGAACTCCCATCGGATCGACGTTCTCGATCGAGCAGATGATCACCACGTTGTCGTTTCGGTCGCGCATCACCTCCAGTTCGAACTCGCCCCAGCCGAGAACCGACTCCTCGACCAGGATCTGGTTGATCGGGCTGGCGGCCAACCCCTCGGAGACAACCTGGCGCAGCTCCACCTCGTTGCGCGCGACCCCGCCGCCCTGCCCGCCAAGGGTGAAGGCGGGCCTGACGATCGCGGGCAGCGTGATGTTCCCGGATGCCAAGCCACGCTCGGCCGCATCGACGGTGGTCACGATCGCGGACCACGGAACCCGCAGGCCGGCGTCCTCCATGGTCTGGCGAAAGGCCTCCCGGTCCTCGGCTCGGTGAATGGCGTCGTAGTTGGCACCGATCAACTCAACGTCGTAGCGGGCAAGCGTGCCGTCGTCGTAAAGGGCCTTCGCGAGGTTCAAGGCGGTCTGCCCGCCCAGCGTCGGCAGGAGGGCGTCCGGCAGCTCGCGCTCGATGATCCGGGCGACGGACTCTGGCGTCAGCGGCTCGACGTAGGTGCGGTCCGCAAACTCCGGGTCGGTCATGATCGTGGCGGGATTGGAGTTGACGAGCACGACCTCGTAGCCCTCTTCGAGAAGCACCTTGCACGCTTGGACACCCGAATAGTCGAACTCGGCCGCCTGGCCGATCACGATCGGGCCCGAGCCGATCAGGAGGATCTTCTCGATGTCCGTGCGCTTAGGCATCGAGAGCCCTCAGGTCGCCATGGTCAACACGCCCGCCTCCGCCCGTAACCGGTGCGTGAACCGAAATTGCCCCCATGGGGGCAAAAGTGGTTCGAGCGCCGGCGCTCACGCCGCCAGCTCCAGGAACTCGTCGAACAGGTGCCGCGCGTCGTGCGGTCCCGGGCCGGCCTCGGGGTGGTACTGGACGGTGCGGGCCGGGACGTCGCGCAGGACGAGGCCCTCCACGGTCCTGTCGTAGAGGTTCAGGTGCGAGAGCTCGCAGGCGCCAGAGTCCGTGCTCCACGCGACGGGCTCGTCGCCCTCGATCCGCTCGCCCCCGTCGGGTGGGCGCACAGCGAAGCCGTGGTTTTGCGACGTGATCTCGATCCGGCCGCTCTGAAGCTCCTTGACGGGGTGGTTCGCACCGCGGTGGCCGAAGGGCAGCTTGAATGTCTCGAGGCCGACAGCGCGGCAGAGCAGCTGATGACCCAGGCAGATCCCGACGATCGGCCTCTTGCCGATCAGCTCACGGACATTGGCGACCACGTACTCGAGCGCCGCCGGATCGCCCGGGCCGTTGGCCAGGAAGATCAGGTCGGGCTGGACATCGAGCACCTCCGCGCTGCTCGCCGTACACGGCAAGAGCGTCAAGCGGCAACCTCGCTCGCGGAACTGCCGAATGATGCTGAGCTTGATACCCGTGTCCAACGCCACCACATGCGGCCCCTCGCCCGCGATCTCAATCGGGGTATCCGGGGTCACCGTCCTCGCCAGGTCGGCACCGGCCATCGCGGGCTCAGCATCGATCTGCTCGCGCGCGATGGCCTGATCGGTTGCGGCCGTGAAGATGCCGCCCCGCATCGCTCCCTGGTCGCGGATGTGCCGGACGAGCGCCCGCGTGTCCACACCGGTGATCGCGGCGACCCCGCAATCACGAAGCCAATCGAGCCAGCCGCCCTCGGCCGTCGCTGCGTCCTCGAAGTTCCTGGCATCGCGCATGATCGCCGCTCTGGCGTGGATCCGATCGGCTTCCATCGCCGTGGCCGAGACGCCGTAGTTGCCGATCATCGGGTACGTGAAGGTGATCAGCTGGCCTGCGTAAGAAGGGTCCGTCATCGACTCCTGGTAGCCGGTCATCGAGGTGTTGAAGACGACCTCCCCTAAGGTTGCCTCGACGCCTTCGGCCTCGGTTGCTCCACAGAGCTCACCGTCGAAGCGCGCGCCGTCCTCCAGCAGGACGTAGCCGGTCGAGCTCATGGGGCCACCCCGAGCGCGAACGCGCGCTGGCGGAACGCGACGTGGCCGCCCGCGATCGTCACCTGGCAGCGGCCGCGCAGCTTGCGGCCGGCAAAGCACGAGTTATGCGAACGGCTTTCCCAGCCGTCGGCACCTGCCTCCCATTCGGCGTCGAGGTCGAGCAGCGCGACATGGGCCTCGGAGTCCAGGCTCATGCTTGGCAGCTCGAATCCGAATGCGGTTGCCCCCGCGCTCATCCGGTCGATTACGGTCCCGAGGTCCAGGATGCCTGGAACAATCAGGTCGGTGTTGATGACGGCGAACGCCGTCTCGAGGCCCGTCACTCCCATCGCCGCCTGCTCGAAAGGAACTTCTTTCTCCTCCGGGGCGTGCGGCGCGTGGTCGGTCGCTATGCAATCCACGATTCCCGAGCGGAGCGCGTCGATCAACGCTTGGCGGTCGTCCTCGGTGCGAAGCGGCGGGTTCATCTTGAACCGCGAGTCGAGCGCGCGGACGGCTTCATCAGTGAGCGTCAGGTGATGGGGCGTGGCCTCGCAGGTGATCTGGACGCCTGCCTCCTTCGCGCGAGCGACGACCTCGATCGACTCGCGGGCGGAGAGGTGCTGGACGTGAATGCGGGCCTCTTCATAGAGCGCCAAAGCGGCGTCGCGGGCGATCATCGTGGACTCGGAGATGGACGGCACACCCTCCATGCCAAGGAGGGCCGACACCTCGCCCTCATGCATCACGCCGGCGCCTGAGAGCTCCGGGTCCTCCTCGTGCAGGGCGATCTGAGCGCCGGTCATTCGCTGGTATTGGAGGGCCCGTCGCATCACTCGAGCGCTTCGGATCGGCAGGCCGTCGTCGGAGAAGCCGACCGCGCCGACGTCGACGAGCTCTGCCATATCCGTCAGCTCGTCGCCCTTCATGCCCCGTGTCACGGTCGCCAAGAAGCCGACCGGGACGCAGGCGTCCTCGGTGGCGCGCTCGCGCAGGCTCTCGATTGCCCCCGCCGAGTCGACGGGCGGCTGGGTGTTGGCCATTGCCAGGATTCCGCAATATCCACCGGCCGCCGCGGCCCTGGACCCTGTCTCGATGTCTTCCTTGTCCTCACGGCCGGGCGTGCGCAGGTGGACGTGTGGGTCGAAGAAGGCCGGCACGGCTGTCAGGCCGCCTGCTTCGATGACCTCGGCCCCGTCAAGCTCAGCGCTCCCGGGCGCGGCAAGCTCGGCGATGCGGCCGCCGCGAATGACGATGTCGTTAAGGGCCTCGATGCCGGCGCGTGGGTCAAGCACAGACGCCTCGCGAAGGATCAGGTCCCCTGGGGGCTGGCCTGCCCCGCGCCAGTCGAGACCGGAGATTGGCCGCTCGGTCATGCGGGTTCGCCGATCGGGGTCGGCGCGGTCAGCTCCGGTTCGGCGACACCACTGGCGCTGCGGGTCCGATCGCCGCCGGCCATCAGTTCGTACAGGATCGCCATGCGCACCACGAGTCCGCTCTTCACCTGATCCGCGATCAGCGAGTTGGGCCCGTCGATGACCTCGCCTGAGAGCTCAACGCCGCGATTGACGGGGCCCGGATGCATCAAGAGCTGGCGCTGGCCAAGGCGGCGCGCGTTGATCTGGAAGCGCATCGCGTACTCGCGAATCGACGGCACGAAGCTCTCGCTCATGCGCTCGTTCTGCATGCGGAGCGCGTAGATCACATCAGCCTCACCGATGTCGTTGACCCGGTGGGTGACATCGCAGTCGAGTGCTGCCGCCGCGCCCCTGGGGATGAGAGTGGGCGGCCCGCACAGCGTCACCTTGGCGCCCATCATCCGGAACGCGAGCGCGCACGAGCGAGCGACGCGGCTGTGGAGGACGTCGCCCACGATCCAGATCCGCCTGCCGTCGATGTCGCCGAGCCGGCCGCGGAGCGTGTAGACGTCCAGAAGCGCCTGGCTCGGATGCTCGTGCTTGCCGTCGCCCGCGTTGATGACACCCGCGTCGGTCCATCCGGCGACCAGGCTTGCGGCGCCGGCGTGCGGAGATCGGACGATGATCGCCTCGGGCTCGTAGGCAGAGAGCGTCGCGATCGTGTCCTTCAGTGACTCGCCCTTGTCGATCGACGACCCCGCCGCCTTGATGGAGATCAGGTCGGCTGAAAGGCGCTTGGCCGCCAGCTCGAACGACGCGCTGGTACGGGTTGAGGCCTCGTAGAAGAGGGAGACGACGGTGCGGCCACGCAGGGTAGGGACCTTCTTGATGTCGCGACGCCCGACCTCCGCGAAGCTGTCTGCGCGCTCCATGACCCGCTCGATCTGGGCGCGGTCGAGGTCTTCGATCGCGAGCAGGTGCCTCATTCTTGGTCCTCCTCAGCGGTGGCCAGCGCGACCGGCTCATTCGGGTCGATCGTGACCTCGTCGACCCCATCGGACTCCTCAAGCCGAACGTAGACCCGCTCGTCGCTGGACGTCGGCAGGTTCTTTCCGACGTAGTCGGCGCGGATCGGCAGTTCGCGATGACCGCGGTCGGCGAGGACGGCGAGCTGGACGCGTTGCGGCCGGCCGTAGTCGAATAGCGCATCAACCGCCGCTCGCACCGTACGCCCGGTGAAGAGGACGTCGTCGACCAGGACGACCGTGCGGCCCTCCAGGTCGAAATCCAGGTGGGAAGCGTGGACGACCGGGGCGGCGTCAGGGGCGCGCGCCTCGAGGTCGTCGCGATAGAAGGAGATGTCCAGGTCGCCGAGCGGAATCGTCTCGCCCACCAGCTCCCCCACCAGGGCGTGGATCCGCCGCGCCAGGATCGCCCCGCGGGTGTGGATGCCGACTATCGCCAGCGACCCTGAAGCGCCGTTTTTCTCGACGATCTCGTGTGCGATCCGCACCAGCGTGCGGCGCAGATCGTCCCTGTCGAGGACGATCTTCTCTCCATTACTCACTCGCGCCCCTTCTTGGCCTCTCGGACCGGGTTTAAAGGAACCGTCGCAAGCGAGAGTAGCAAGCACAGCCGCCGGAACGGCTGAAGGCATAGCCTTCCCCTTGATGACTGAACGCCGGATTCAGATGCCCCGGCGGCCGCCCCGCGATCCGTCGCGGCTGCGAGCCATCGACCGCGAGGTCAACGACGAGATCGCGCGACACTCGGCAGCGGGCTTTCGCTTCGAGGCGGCGGATGTCCAGGGGTTCGCCCGCCAAGCCGGGAGCGGTGCCGACGTCGTTTTGCTGCACGGAGTCCCCACGTCCTCCTACCTCTATCGCAAGGTGCTTCCCGTCCTTGCCGACGAGGGCCTGCGGGCGACCGCGTTCGACTTCCCCGGGCTGGGGCTGGCGGGGAGGCCTCGGGGGTTCGACTACTCGTGGAGTGGAATCGCCGCCTGGACCGGCGCCGCGATCGATGCGCTCGGCCTCGAGCGCGTGCATCTGGTCGTCCACGACATCGGCGGGCCGATCGGGTTCGAGTGGGCGATCCGCAACCCGGAGCGCGTGCTTTCGCTCACCGTGCTGAACACCCTGGTCAACGTGGCAGGCTTCCGGCGCCCATGGCCGATGGCCCCGTTTGCCGTGCCGGGGCTCGGCGAGGTCTGGCTGCGCGCCAGCCCGCGCTTCCTCTTTGCCGAGGTTTTCTACGGCCTCGGGATCGCGGATCGCCGGGCCGTTTCGCGAGCCGAGGTCTACGCGCACATCGCCCTGCTTCGCCTGCACGATCGCGGGCGGGCATTCCTCCAGATCATGCGCGGCTTCGAGCTGACCCGGGAAAAGCAACGGTTCTTGCGCGAAGGCCTCGCCGCCAGGGATTACCCGGCACGGATCGTCTGGGGCGAGCGAGACCCGGCACTGGGCCTCGACAAGCTCGAGGACTGTCGCGAGGCCCTGGGCCTGGACGACACGATCGTGCTGCCGGCAAAGCACTTCCTGCAAGAGGACCATGCAGCCGAGATCGCGCAGGCGATCGCGGACCTGGCCGCGCCACTCGGCTGACGCACGTCGATCCTGCCGCCTCTACGTGTGCGATTCGACGTGCGTGTCTGCGGTGGGAGGGTCCTCGGCCCCGGCCGGCGGCTCCGGGCGTTCGCGCGCGCCGTCCCGGATCACGCGGGGCGTTCCGCGCTCCGGGAACGGGATTTCGACCAGGTCGAAGTCGCGCGGCGCGAAGGCAGCCGGGAACTCGGCACGGGCCTCCTCCAGGAGGGCGGCCACGTGGTAGCGCGACGAGATGTGGACGAGCGCGAGGGACTTGACCTGAGCTTCCATGGCCAGGCGCCCGGCTTGGCGGACGACCGAGTGCCCGGTTTGAGCCGCGCGCTCCTCCTCGCCGTCGCCGAAGGTGCCGTCGTGGACCAGAAGCTCCGCCTGGTGCGCCGCCAGGCGCGTCATCTCACACGGCGTCGTGTCGCCGGTGATCACGATCTTGCGCCCGGGCCGCGGCTCGCCCAGCACCTGGCCGGGCTCCACGGCGCCGAGCTCGCCGGAGACCGTTTCGCCGGCCTGGAGGCGCGCGAAGTCGGGCTTGTTCGTGACCCCGAGCGCCTGGGCTCGCTCCGGGTCGAAGCGACCCGGGCGTCCGGCCTCGACGAATGCCCACCCGTACGCGGTGATCCGGTGTTCGACGGCGAAGCTCCGGACCTCGAACGTGTCATAGCCGATCGCCTCGTCGGGACCCAACTCGACGAGCTCCAGGGGGTATCGGACCCGGCCCATGATCCGCTCCAGCGCGACGAAGAGCTCCAGCACGCCGGGCGGGCCGACCACCCGCAGCGGCGCCTCGCGCTCGTTCAGGTCATAAGTCTTCAGGAGACCGGGGATTCCCAGGTAATGGTCCGCGTGCAGGTGGGTCAGGTAGATCTCGTCGACCTGCACGAGCCCGGTCGAACGCTGCATCTGGCGCTGGGCCCCCTCGCCACAATCGAACAGCAGCCGCTTGCCACCGGCGCGCACAAGCACGGAGGCGGTCGACCGTCGGGCGCTCGGCACCGACCCACCGGTGCCGAGGAAGATGACGTCCAGGTCCATGCGGCGTACCGTAGCCGGGCATATAAGAGA
>JALZKA010000038.1 GCA_030859475.1 Actinomycetota bacterium | reverse complement strand
GAAGAACTCCTCGCGGTAGGCATCGTTTGAGGGGGTGATCCCGGTGAGGACCGTCGCCGGGAAGTAGTTGCCTGACCGCTCGCCCCCGACCACCATCTCCGCCCCCTGGGCGACGGCACGGTCGAGCTGGTCCTGGAGTCGCTCCGCTGCGATCGTTGACGACAGCGGGCCAATCACCGCGTCCTCGGCGGTCGGATCGCCGGGCGCGACCGCTGACATCTTCGAGCTGAACCGCTCGAGGAAGTCGTCGTAGAGGTCGTCGGCGACGATGAACCGCTTCGCGGCGTTGCACGACTGGCCGGTGTTGTCGAGGCGCGCGTCGACCGCGGCGGTCACGGCCTCGTCGAGGTCCTCGGCGCCAAGGAGGATGAACGGATCGGAGCCGCCCAGCTCGAGTACCACCTTCTTGAGATGACGGCCGGCGATCTCCGCGACCGCCGCGCCGGCGCGCTCGGAACCGGTCAGCGATACGCCGCGCACCCGGGGGTCGCCGATCGCCTCGGCGATCTGGTCATTGGTGGCAAGGATGGTCTCATACGCGCCCGCCGGGATCCCGGCGTCCTTGTAGATCCGCTGGATCGCCTCAGCGGACTCGGGGCATTGCGGCGCCGGCTTCAGGAGGATCGTGTTGCCGACGATCAGGTTGGGCCCCGCGAATCTGGCCACCTGGTAGTACGGAAAGTTCCACGGCATGATGCCGATGAGTGGGCCCATCGACGTGCGGCGGATCAAAGCCGTTCCCTCGCCCGCAAGGAGGTCAATCGGCTCGTCGGCCAAGAACTCCTCGGCCCGGTCCGCGAAGTAGTCGTAGATGTCGACGCAGAAGTCGACCTCGCCGAGCGCCTGCTCCATCGGCTTGCCCATTTCGCGAACGGCGATCTCAGCGAGCCCCTCGCGCCGCTCGGAGTGGAAGGCGCCGACTTTCTTCACCAGCGCGGCACGCTCGGCGACGGTGGTGCTCTGCGACCAGGTCCGGTGCGCCTCCTCGGCCGCGCCGATCGCCGCCGCCAGATCGTGGTCCGAGATCTTCGGATAATCCTTCACCCGTTCGCCCGTGGCGGGGTTGACGACTGCGTAGGTGCTCATCTCTTGCCTCCTGTTGGGGGGTCATACCCCACCCGGTTGATCATGATCGGTGCGAATGGGTGAAATCGAGCGCCTCGGTCGGTGGCGTGAAGTCGGCGCCGACGCCCTCGGCGACGCCAGGGTGCGTGACTCGCCCCGCCGCGACGTTGATTCCGGGCAATAGGCCGGGGTCGCGGGTGACGGCCTCCCGCACTCCGTTTTCGGCCAGCGAGAGCACGTACGGGAGCGTCGCGTTCGTGAGCGCGTAAGTCGACGTGATCGGCACCGCGCCGGGCATGTTGGCGACGCAGTAATGGATGATCCCGTCGACCTCGTAGGTCGGGTCCGAGTGGGTCGTCGGCTTCGACGTCTCAAAGCAGCCGCCCTGGTCGATCGCGACATCGACGAGCACGGTGCTGGGCTTCATCAGGGCAAGCTGATCGCGGCTGATCACGTGCGGAGCGCGGGCACCATGGACCAGGACCGCGCCGATCACCAGGTCGATGTTTGGCAGCCGTTCCTCGATCGAAAGGGTCGAGCTGAAAACAGTCGAGGCGCGGCCCCCGAAGGCGACGTCCAGCTCACGGAGCCGGTTGATCGAGGTGTCATAGACGAAGACGTCCGCTTCCATCCCGATCGCGATGAAGGCCGCGTTCATGCCGACGGCGCCGCCGCCGATGACCATCACGTTGGCCGACGCCACGCCGGGCACTCCGCCCAGGAGGATGCCGCGTCCGCCCAGCGGCTTCTCCAGCATGAAGGCGCCAGCCTGGGTGGCGATCTTGCCGGCGATCTCCGACATCGGCGCCAGGAGCGGCAGGCGCCCGTAGCCGTCCTCGACCGTCTCGTACGCGATGCAGGTCGCGCCCGTCTCGCAGAGGCCTCGCGTCAGCTCGGGAGCCGGCGCCAGGTGCAGGTACGTGAAGAGCGTCGTCTCGGCTCGGAGCATCGCCACCTCGGGCGCCTGTGGTTCCTTGACCTTGAGGACCATCTCGGCGTCGGCCCAGACGTCCTCGGCCGCCGGCACGATGCGGGCGCCCTGCGCCTGGTAGTCCGCGTCGGTGACAGCGGAGCCCTCCCCGGCGCCGCTCTGGATCAGGACCTCATGGCCCAGGTCGGCCAGCTCCCGGGCACCGATCGGCGTCAACGCGACGCGATACTCGTCGGCCTTGATCTCGGTGGGAACCCCGACCTTCACGCCATCACCTCCTCGACCAACGTCCCGCAGTCACCGGATAGCCCGGGACTCCGGGACGTTCGTGGACGCCGCGCTGGACGGGACGGCTGCCATCCGGGTCCTCCGGGGAGTCACCCGAGCGGGCATGGATGCCCGAGTAGCGAGGCAGGGCATGGATGCCCGATCCCCGGAGAGCCGGATGCAGGCGGTCCGTCCGGGAGAGGCGATGCCGGTCGCGGCCCCCGGGAGTCGAGCGGCTCATCGCACCAGCTCCCGCGCCCGCAGCGCCAGCCACAGTTCAATCCGGTCGGTCGCCCGGCTCAGGTCGCGGCCTGTCAGCTCCTCGATCTTGCGGATCCGGTAGCGGAGCGTATGCCGGTGGCAGTAGAGCCGGCGTGCAGCGCGCTCCCAGTTGCCGTTGTTCTCGATGAACGCCTCCAAGCTCCGCAGCAGCTCGCCTCCGTACTCGCCCTCGCCTGCGGAGATCGGCTCGAGGAGCCCGTCCGCATAGAGCCGCAGGGCATCGTCGTCCTGGAGCGCCAGCAAGAGCGTGAAGGCGCCCAGGTCGCGGTGGGAGGCAACCTCCGGGCCGGCCCCGTTCAGCGACGTCGCCTCCAGGGCGCAACGCGCTTCGTGGAACGCCCGGCGGAGCCCTCCCAAGCCGACGGCTCGGCTTGCCGCGACTCGCAGGTCGGGGGCGATCGCCAACAGCGCCGGACGCACGCGGCTCGCAACCGCCACCGGATCGCGATCCGCGCCGGCCACGACGGCGCAGAGGAGGGCGCGCCCGGCCGTCGACGTCGTCGCCACCAATGCCGGCACACGCGCTTCGCCCAGCGCAGCCTCGAGCAGCTTCTCGGCCGAGCTCGGGTCCGGCAGGTCGAAGATCAGGACGGCGGCTTCGGAGCGGATCCCGAACGCGCGCAACCGGCTGCCGAGCTCATCCGCGTCGAAGCGGCCGCTGAGCGCGTCGGCGAGGAGGTCGCCGGCCAGGCGGCGCTCGGTTTCCCCCACGATCCGCTCCCGCATCAGCTCCAGGCCGACGACGATCGAGGCCTGCCGCGCGATCAGGCGCTCGAACTCGCCCAACGGAGCGTGCTCCGCGAACACAACCAGCCAGCCCGCGAGCGGGGCGCCACGCTGCCCCGGAACGGGGACTGCCAGCGCCCGCTCGCCCAACGCCTCCGGGGCGAACGACTGCGTCTCGCCGGAATCCGCTCGGCCGGCAAGATCAGCCGCGATCACCTCGATGTCCTCGGGTCGGGCAAGTCCCGTCGCCGGGTGCCTGGCGACTTCGGCGCCACCGGCGTCGAACACAAGGGCGCCGCCGCCGACAACGTCCGCGATCGACGCGGTGACCTCAACGAGCCCGCCCCCTTCGATCACCAGCCGCTCGAGCCGCTCGTGAACCTTCGAGCCCCGCTCGAGCGCATCGTAGGACTCGTTGATGAGCCGCGCCGCGGCCCGCTCGGTTATCGCGATGAACGGCATCTCGTACGGGACCTCGAACAGCGGCATGCCCTTTGCCTTCGCCGCCTTGCGGATCGCGGGCGGCATCTTCGGATGATCGAATCCGGTTCCGAATCCCAAACCCGCCGCGCCCTCCGCGGCCAGCTTGTTCACGTAGGCGCGCTGCTTTGCCTCCGTATCGAGGTTGTAGCCGGTCGTCAGGAGCAGCTCTCCGCCCGAGAGCCAAGGCGTCGGATCCTCGTGCTCGGAGATGTGGACCCACCGGACCGGCCGCTCGCGCGCGGATGCGCCCGCGATCAGGTCCAGGTCGCAATCCTCGAGGAGCCCGGCGACAGTCAGCATCACGGACTACCGCTACCCGCGGCTTTGCAGCCGGTCCCATGCTTCGGTCAGGACGGGACGCAACACAGCCTCGATCTCCTCGAACTCCGGGGTGTCGCAGATGAGCGGCGGCGCGAGCTGGATAACGGGGTCGCCGCGATCGTCCGCGCGGCAGATAAGGCCCCGCTTGTAGAGCTCGCCCGACAAGAACCCGCGCAAGAGCCACTCACCCTCCTCATCCGTGAAGCCCTCCTTCGTCTCCTGGTCCTTGACCAGCTCGATGGCGTGGAAGAAGCCGTCGCCGCGGACGTCGCCGACGATCGGGATCTCCCGCAGTCCCTCCAGCATCCCGCGGAACTCGCCCTGCTTGCGCAGGACGTGGCCACACAGGTCCTCACGCTCGAAGATGTCGAGGTTGACCATCGCCGCGGCTGCCGCCACCGGATGCCCCGCGAACGTGAACCCGTGCGCGAACGACTCCGCCCCGTGTGAGAACGGCTCGAACAGGCGATCCGAGGCGATCATCGCCCCCATCGGCGCGTATGCCGAGGTCAGGGCCTTGGCCGTGGTGATGATGTCCGGCTGATATCCGTAGCGCTCGCTCCCGAACCAGTGTCCGAGGCGGCCCCAGGCGCAGATCACCTCGTCGGAGATCAGCAGCACGTCGTTTGAGTCGCAGATCTCGCGCACCCGCTGGAAGTAGCCCTCCTGCGGAGGGATGCAGCCACCCGCGTTCTGGAGCGGCTCCAGGATCACGGCGGCCACCGTGACCGGATCCTCGAACTCGATCCGGTCGGCGATCTGCTCAGCCGCCCAGAGTGGATCGCGATCGTCCGGCCAGTGGTAGGAGTTCGTGTTGGGCACGTGACAGCCGCCTGGCGCGAAGGGCTCGAACGGCGTGCGCAGGCCGGTCAGGCCGGTCGCCATCAGGCAGCCCATGGTGGTGCCGTGGTAGGCAACCTCGCGTGCGATCACCTTGTGCTTTTGCCCCTTGCCCTGGATACGGTGGAAGTTGCGTGCCAGCTTCAGAGCCGACTCGACGGCTTCGCCACCACCTGAGGTGAAGAACACCCGATTCAGGTCGCCGGGCGCGAGGCCGGCGATTCGTGTCGCGAGCTCGATCGCGCGAGGATGCGCGTAGCTCCAGTTGGTGACGAAGTCCAGCTCGCGCACCTGGCGCTCCATCGCCTCGCCGATCTCGGCCCGCCCGTGCCCCGCGTTGCAGCAAAACAAGCCCGAGAGGCCATCCAGGTATCGGTTGCCGTGCTCGTCGAAGACGTGGGCGCCGTCCGCCCTGGTGATGATCGGGATCGGGTGCTCCGCGTCGTAGCCGCCCATCCGCGTGAAGTGCATCCACAGATGCCGGCGCGCCAGCTCCTGCAGGTCGGCGCCGGTGCGTGGGACGGTTGCGGTCGCGGTCGTGGTTTCCATCTCGTCTCCTAGCCGTAACGTCCAGGGTGGATTGACGTTCCGTACAACGGTAGCGCCGGAAAGGCTCGCTGACAACCCCATTCTCGGTCTAACTTAGCCGAGGGTTTTAGACGGTTTGGATAAATCCTGTCGGACGTTTTGGGACATCCGCCGCTTGCGGACCGCCGCTCCGGCGCCTACGCTGGAGCCGTCTTGGAGGATCGGTCCAGTGTCAAGCTCGCGGGCGTCACGAAGCGCTTTGGCGATTTCGTGGCCGTCGACGCGCTCGACCTGGACATCGGCGAGGGCGAGTTCTTCACCCTGCTCGGGCCCTCCGGATGCGGCAAGACGACGACCTTGCGCATGATCGCAGGCTTCGAGCAGCCCTCGGAAGGCCAGATTCAGATCGCCGGCGAGGACGTCGCGGGCCTACCTCCCTACAAGCGGCCGACCAACACGGTGTTCCAGAGCTACGCGCTGTTCCCGCACATGAGCGTGGCCGAGAACGTCGCCTTCGGCCTCAAGCGCAAGAAGGTGGCCGGCTCCGAGGCGCGCGACCGGGTGACCTCCGAGCTCGAGCGCGTCGGGCTGGCGGGTGAAGCCGGCCGCAAGCCCGCCCAGCTCTCCGGGGGACAGCAGCAACGGGTGGCGCTGGCCAGGGCCCTCGTCAACCTCCCGAAGGTGTTGCTGCTGGACGAACCACTGGGCGCGCTCGACCTCAAGCTCCGCAAGGGCCTCCAGCTCGAGCTCAAGCGGATCCAGCGCGACGTGGGGATCACATTCGTCTATGTGACCCACGACCAGGAGGAGGCGCTGACGATGTCGGACCGGATCGCGGTGATGAACCGCGGGCGGGTCGACCAGATCGGGACCCCCGAAGACGTGTATGAGCGGCCAGCCACCAGCTTCGTCGCCGGCTTCATCGGCGTTTCCAACCTGATGCCCGCGGCGATCCAGGCGGCCAACGGCTCCGGCGCGCGGGTCAAGCTCGAGGCGGGCGTCGAGCTCGACGCGCCCAGCCCCGACGGCATTGGAGCCGGCGACCGCTGCTTCGCGGTCGTCCGCCCGGAGAAGCTTCACGTTTCGCGCAAGGACGAAGCGACTCGCCAGGGCTGGCCGTCGGTCGAGGGGACGGTCGAGTCCTCGGTCTATCTCGGGACGTCAACCCAGATCGTCGTGCGACTGGCGGGCGACGTGCCGATGACGGTGCTGGTCCCGAACGCCGACGAGGCGGAGCGCGGGCGGCTGCCGGGCGGCGGCGCACCGGTGCGCCTTTCCTGGGCGCCGGAACACATTCATCTGGTTAAGGAATCGGCCCCCGTGCCGAACAAAGGAGGCAACTGACGATGGTGCTGAGAAGGATCGTGATCGCGCTCGGGCTGCTGCTTGGGACGCTCGGGCTGGCAGCGTGCGGCGGCGACGATACGGTGGGCGGCGGCAGTGACGCGGAGGTGAAGACGGCCGAGTCTGGACCGGTTGAGGGCAAGCTCACGATCTCGAACTGGCCTGGCTACATCGACCCGGGCAAGAACGGCTCGGTCGCCGAGTTCGAGGACGCGACGGGGGTCACGGTCAAATACATCGAGGACGTCAACAGCAACACGACGTTCTTCGGCAAGATGCAGCCGCTCCTGGATCAGGGCGAGTCGGGCGGACGCGACATTTTCGTGGTGACCGACTGGATGGCGGCGCAGATGTACAACCTGGGCTACCTCCAGGAGTACAACCCGGACGACATCGACACGGCCCTCGAGAACCTTGCACCGCAGTTCGAGTCCGAAGGCCAGTACGACCCCGAGCACAAGTTCTCGATCCCGTGGCAGGGCGGGATGACGGGAATCTGGGTCAACACCTCGGAGGCTGACGAGATCACGTCGATCAACGACCTGTTCGACCCCAAGTACAAGGGTCGCGTGACGATGCTCGACGAGATGCGCGACACCGTCCCGCTGGTGATGAGAGCCGACGGCATCGCGACCGCGGACGCGACCAAGGAGGATTGGCTCGCCGCCATCGACAAGCTCGAAAAGGCTGTCGATTCAGGGCAGATCCGCCGTTTCACCGGCAACGAGTACACCGAGGACCTGACCAGCGGCAACGCTGTTGCGTCGATCGGTTGGTCGGGTGACGCCTATCTGATCGGCCGCGACGATGTGGAGTGGCGGCGGCCCGACGAGGGGTGCAACCTCTGGTTCGACATGGCGGTGATCCCAGCGGGCGCACCGAACCCCCCCGCCGCGCTGGAGTTCCTGAACTTCGCCTACGAGCCGGAGGTTCAGGCCGACATCGCGGAGTTCGTCAACTACGTCACTCCCGTCGCAGGCGTGAGGGAGATCCTCGCCAAGCGAGATCCGAAGCTGGCCGAGAACCCGCTGATCTTCCCCGACGAGGAGTTCACCGCGGACTGCGAGCCGTTCACCGAGCCTCCCGGCGAGGACGCCGACGTTCAAGAGGTCACCGAGGCATTCCAGGAGATCGTTTCCGGGTGACCAACCGGATCGGCGCCGGCGAAGACTCGAGTCGAGATGCGTAGCCGCTCTCCAGGAGCTCTTCGCCGGCGTTTGGTCCCCTACGGGCTGCTCGGGCCGGGCACGATCTGGCTCGTCTTGTTCTTCGTGGTGCCCATGTACTTCATGGGCGAGCTCGCCCTGCGCTCCGGCTCGTTTACCGAGGGCTTCACCTTCACCTGGGAGTGGGCGAACTTCCCCGACGCACTCGACGGTCGCGGCGGGCAGATCCTCCGGACCTTCAGCTACGCCGGCATCGCGACGGTCCTGGCGCTCCTGATCGCCTACCCACTCGCGTATGCGATCGCGATCCGGGCCAGCCCGCGCTGGCGACTGGTGCTGCTGTTCGCGGTGATCGCACCGTTCTTTACCACCTACCTGATCAGGACGATCGCCTGGAAGACGATCCTCAGCGACGCCAGCCCGATCGTCGACGTGCTCCAGACGCTGACCCTGGTCCCGGAAGACGGTCGTGTGCTGGCCACCTCGGGCGCGGTGATCGCCGGGCTCACCTACAACTTCCTGCCGTTCATGATCCTCCCGATCTATGCAAGCCTCGAGCGGATCGACCTGCGTCTGATCGAGGCCGCAAAGGACCTGTACGCGTCGACGCGCCAGGCGTTCGTGCGGGTCACACTGCCGCTGACCGCTCCGGGGATCGTGGCCGGAGTCCTCTTGACGTTCATCCCAGCCTTCGGCGACTACGTGAACGCGTATCTGCTCGGCAGCCCGAACCAGGCGATGATCGGCAACAAGATCCAGTCCCTGTACCTGAACGAGCGCAACTACCCCGACGCCGCCGCGCTCTCGTTCCTGATGATGGCGGCGATCCTGATCGTGGTCTTCATCTACATCCGCGCAGCGGGGACCGAGGCATTCATGGGCGACGAGGAGGCCAAGAGCTGATGGGCTCTGCGTCGGCGTGGCTGCGCCGCAACGCGCTGATGATCTACGCCGGGGCGGCGGTCGCGTACATGCTGGTGCCGATCGCCGTCGTCGCCATTTTTTCGTTCGGGGAAACGCCCAGGGACCGGCTCAACTTCTCGCTGGACGGCGGGTTCACCCTCGAGTACTGGAGTGATGCGTTCTCGATCCCGGACCTGAACGAGGCGATGCTGCGGTCGGTCGAGCTGGCCGCCCTGACCACCGTGATCGCCACGGCGATCGGGACCATGATGGCCATGGCGCTGGTCCGGCACCAGTTCTTCGGGCGGCGGGCCACGAACCTCCTGATCGTGCTGCCCATGGCCACCCCGGAGATCGTCATCGGTGCGTCCCTCCTGTCGATGTTCGTCGTCTCGGGCTTCGCGCTCGGATTTACGACTCTGCTGATCGCGCACGTCATGTTCTCGATCAGCTTTGTGGTCGTGGTAGTCCGATCACGGCTGATCGGCTTCGATCGAAGCATCGAAGAGGCCGCGGCCGACCTCGGAGCGACGCCCCTGCAGACGTTTCGCCACGTCACGCTGCCGCTGCTGGCGCCGGGTGTAATGGCCGCCGGCCTGCTGGCGTTCGCGCTTTCGATCGACGACTTCGTGATCTCGAACTTCAACTCGGGCACCACCGAGACCTTCCCCCTCTACATCTTCGGCGTGGCTTTGCGCGGGATTCCGATCCAGGTCAATGTCCTGGCGACGATCCTTTTCGCGGTGACCGTCCTTGCCGTGGTGCTGGTGGTCTGGCAACAGCGCCGGGCGGAGCGCATGGCCGAGGTTCAGCCCGAGGACGAGCCGGTTAGCCCGCTCGCCGCTCCAGCTCACAACTGACAGCGCATCCGCGCGACCACCGCGCGATACTCATAACCGGATGAATGACGCGTTTCCGAGGGAGGGTTTCGAGCAACTGGCCGATGAGACCCTGCTGCTCGATCGCTACCACTCACACCGCGAGCCCGCGGTTCGCGAAGAGCTCGTCAAGCGGTTCATGCCGCTGGCCATCAGCCTGGCGAACCGGTACTCGGGAGGCCCTGAGCCGACCGAGGATCTGCACCAGGTTGCCAGCCTGGGGCTGGTCAAGGCGATCGAAGGCTTCGACCCGACGCTCGGCTACACCTTCGCCGGCTACGCGGCGCCGACCATCCTGGGCGAGCTTAAGCGTCACTTCCGCGACCGTGGGCGGCAGATTCACCTCCCCAGAGGGCTTCAGGAACGCATCGCCACGGTCCAGCAGGGCATTGACGAGCTGCCGACGAAGCTCGGCCGGGCGCCTGCGGCGGCGGATGTCGCCCAGCACGTTGGCCTCAGCCTCGAGGATGTGCTCGAGGCGATGGAGGCCGCCAGCGCCCGGCGGCCGTACTCGCTGGACGCCACCGTCGGCTTGGATGACGATGCCGCGCCTCTCGTCGACACGATCGGCGGCGACGACCCCGCTTACGAGGCGATCGAGTACGGCGAAGCCATCGCAAGGACCTTGGAGCTCTTGCCGGAGCGTGAGCGCCTGATCCTGAACCTGCGGTTCGTCGAGGACCTCACGCAGTCAGAGATCGCCGAGCAGATCGGCGTTTCGCAGATGCACGTCTCCCGCCTGCTGCGCGGGGCCCTCGACGCGTTGCGGGAGCAGGTGCCGGAAGGAGGCTAGGCCGAAGCGACGCGAGCTACGCCGCCGAGGCCGGCTCGGCCGCGATCTCGATCGCCAGGAACTCGCCCGTGTCGTCCTCGGAGACGACCTCGAACCGGTTCGCGAGCTTCGCGATCGAGACGCCGAGGCCCGGGACCTGCATCCGGTCCAGGAGCCGGCTCGCTCCGCCGGCGATAAAGGGGCCGACTCGCACGCACAGGTTCGGGCCACACTCCTCGATCTCGATGCTCACCCGGCGGGAATCGAAGTCGTCCGCCTCGCCGGCTGCGATCGCGTCGCCGATCAGGACGCCATCCGAGACCCGATCGAGGCTGAACCCGGCGCGACTGGCTGCGATCGCGAACACGCGGGCGATGACCGGCTTGGCCGACGTGCCGGCGCTGATCGCCAGCTCTGCCTCACGGGGGATCGACGGTGCGAGCGGGGTGTGTTCGCGATGGCCATTTTCGCGGGTCAGAACGCTGGCGGTCAGCTCGGTGCCGCCGTCCGCGGGACTGGCGATCTGGAACGAGTCGGCAATCGCCGCGATCAACGGCAAGCCGAGACGCAAGGAGTGCTCGGCCTCCGCCGGGCGCGGCCGGAACCCGAGGCCCCAATCCCGCACCCGCAACTCGACGTTGCCGGGGGACGCTACCGCGGTGACTTCGATGCGGCCCTCCTTGCCTTCCGGATAGCCGTGAACGACAGCGTTCATACAGGCTTCTGTGGCGATCTGCTTGAGATCTGCAAGTGGAATCTCGGAGATCCCCGCCCCGTCAGCCAGCCCGGCCAGCGCCTGTCGTACCAGGGCGAGGTTGTCCGGCCTGGCGGCAAATCCGAGCCGAAGCTCAGTGGCTGCCGCCTCAGGGCTCACGGTCGGCCCTGCCCGCCAAGGTCAGCCAATGCGGCCTCTCTGGACGGCAGCACTGGCAGCTCCTTGCCCAATCCGGTCACCTCGAGGACCCGGCGGACCGGCTCGGCGCTGCCGTCGCAGGCCACGGCGAAGCCGCGGTCCGCGTCGCTGGCCGTGCGGCGCGCGTCCAGGATCGCTCCCAGGATCGATGAATCGACGAAGCTCGTCGGACACAGGTCGATGACCAGCGCCTTCCCCTCACCGGCGACGGCATCGAACGCCTCGCGCACCCTGGGGAGGCTGCCCAAGTCGTGCTCGCCGGTCAGGACGACGACCGCGACGTCGTCGTCGGCGGGCTCGATCCTGACATCTCCGACCACGTCCATGAAGCCAGGATATCTGTGGCGTTGCGGGGAATCTGTGTTCGCCCGACGCTGGCGACGCAACTTGATCACCGGTTCCGGGTACCCGATGCGGCCGTTCCAGTAACAATCGGCGACCTGCGCACCGGGTCGCAGCGGCACCGCGACCAAGGTTGTACGAGCGGTTCCCGAGGGCGGCGATACGATCGATCGTCGATGGGCGCGCTTGAAACAAGGCTTCTGATCGGCGGCGAGCGGGTGGCGGGCGAAGGCGACCCGCTGGAGGTCGAGAACCCGTACACCGAGCAGCCTGTGGCCGCGGTAGCGAGCGCATCCGCGGAGCAACTCGACGCCGCGATCGCCGCGGCGCGCGAAGCGTTCCCGACTTGGGAGCGGACCCCCGCCGTCGAGCGGGCGGAGCTGCTGCACGAGGTCGCCAACCGGCTCAGGGCACGCACGGACGAGCTGGCGGAATTGATGACCCGGGAGGGCGGCAAGCCCAGGCTCGAGAACGCGGACGAGGTCGGGTGGACGGCGGCCGCATTCGACTACTACGCCGAGATCGGGCGCGATTCGGCCGGTCGCGTGATTCCGCCGATCGAGGCATCGCAGCTCGCCCTGGTGGTCAAGGACGCACTCGGGGTGGTCGGATGCATCGTTCCCTGGAACTACCCTCTCCTGCTCCTGGCCTGGAAGCTGGCGCCCGCCCTGGCCGCCGGAAACACGACTGTCTGCAAGCCGTCAGAGGTAACCCCCCTCTCGACCCTTGCGATCGGCGCTTGTTTCGAGCATCTGCCGCGGGGCACGGTGAACCTCGTGGCGGGTGCGGGCGAGGTCGGGGGCGCTCTCGCCTCGGACCAGCGAGTCGACTGCGTCGCGTTCACGGGATCGGTCGAGACAGGCAAGAAGGTCGCCGCCGCCTGCATCGACAGGATGGCCCGCGTCAACCTGGAAATGGGAGGCAAGGACCCGTTCATCGTCTGCTCGGATATCGCGACGAAGCTCGACGTCGCCGCCCGGGGCGGCGCCTGGGCCGCGTACCTGAACGCTGGACAGGTGTGCACTTCAGCCGAGCGCTTCTACGTGATGGAGGACGTCTATGACGACTACGTGAACGCGTTCGTCGAGCACACCCGAAGCCTCGTCGTCGGCGACCCCATGGACCCGGAGACTGACGTCGGGCCGATGGTCTCAGCCGCGCAACGCTCCAAGGTGGAGTCGCAGGTCGAAGCCGCGATCGGAGCCGGCGCCGAGGTGTTGATCGGCGGCGACCGAGCGGGCCATGACACCGGCCATTTCTTCGGACCGGCGGTCGTCACGGGAATGGCGCCGGAAACCGACCTCCTTCGCGAGGAGACCTTCGGCCCGGTGGCGCCCCTGGTGCCGGTCAAGGACCTGGATGAAGCGATCGCGCTTGCCAACGGCACCCGGTTCGGCCTCGGCGCGAACGTCTACACCCAGGACTTGAAGACGATTCTGCGCTGCATGCGCGAGATCAAGGCGGGCACGGTCTGGTTCAACGATCCCCTGACGGACAACGACGCCGGGCCGTTCGGGGGCTTCAAGCAATCCGGCATGGGACGCGAGCTCGGCCGCGAGGGGCTCGAGGCCTTCCAGGAGACCAAGCACGTCCACATCGAGACCGAGCTGGCTGCCAAGGAGTGGTGGTACCCCTACGGCGGCGCCGGGCCCAGCGACGGGGCGGGTGCCTGATGACCACGGCGGCCGAGGCTCGGACGCTTCGCAACTTCATCGGCGGCGGCTGGGTGAATCCCGCCGGCGACGATGTCCTCGACGACATCGACCCGGCGACCGGCGAGGTCGCGGCGCTCGTCCCGCTGTCCGGCGCAGCCGACGTGGACGCTGCGGTGCGGGCGGCACGCGAGGCGTACCCCGCGTGGCGCGAAACCACTCCACAGAAGCGCGCCCGCGCCGTCATGGCTCTTCGCGAGGCGCTCTGGGGCCACCGAGAGGAGCTTGCCCGCCTTGTAACGGAGGACATGGGCAAGACGCTCGCTGACGCCCGCGGCGAGGTCCTCCGCGGGATCGAGTCAGCCGAAGCGGCATTCGGAATCCCGCACCTGCTGAAAGGCGCGAACCTGGAAGGGGTCGCCCGCGGGGTCGACGTCGAGATGGTCCGCCAGCCGGTCGGGGTTGTGGCAGCGATCACGCCGTTCAACTTCCCGGCGATGATCCCGCTTTGGTTCTTGCCTTACGCGATCGCATGCGGCAATACCTTCATCCTCAAGCCGTCCGAGCGCGACCCGCGCCCGGCGGAGCGGATCTTCGAGCTGGCCGAGGGCATCGACGAGATCCCGGCCGGGGTCCTGAATCTGATCCACGGCGCGCATGACGCCGTCAACGGCCTACTCGACCATCCGGGGATCGACGCGATCTCGTTCGTCGGCCAGGCGTCGACCGCCCGCCACGTCGCGCAGCGCTCCAGCGCCACCGGCAAACGCTGTCAGGCGCTGGGTGGCGCCAAGAACTCGCTTGTCGTGATGCCCGACGCAGACCTCGAGCTTGCGGTCCCGGCGATCATGAGCTCCTCGTTCGGCGCCGCGGGCCAGCGCTGCCTGGCCGGCTCGGTTTGTGTTCTGGTTGGTGATCGAGCGCGCCAGGACGAGGTCCTTAGCGCGCTGCGCGACGCCGCTACCGGGCTCGGCACCGGACCTGGTGACGCTGACGGGGTCGAGGTGTGTCCCGTCGTCGCGCCCGAGGCCAGAGAGCGCATCGTCGGCGCGATTGACCGTGCGGCGGCTGCCGGTGACGTGGTGGTGCTTGACGGGCGCGAGGCGACGGATGCCGGGCCGGGCGGCACGCTGATCGGGCCGTCGATCGTGGAGACGGCGGATCCGGAGTCGGAGCTTGCGCGCGAGGAGCTGTTCGGCCCCCTGCTGACGGTTGTCCGAGCCGACGACCTGGACGATGCGCTCAAGTTCGTAAACGGCTCGCGCTACGGGAACGCCGGTTCGATCTTCACCACGTCGGGGGACGCCGCGCGACGCTACCGCTACGGAGTCGAGGCCGGGATGGTCGGCGTCAACATCGGCGTCGCGGCGCCGGTCGCCTGGTTCCCGTTCTCCGGCTGGAAGGACTCGATCGACGGCGACCTGCACGCCAACGGCACCGACGCGGTCGAGTTCTACACGCGCAAGAAGGTCGTCACGTCGCGGTGGAGTTAGTGCGCACCGCCGTGGCTCGCGTTGCCGACAGCCTCGGCAAGCTGGGACTCCCTTGTCCCGTCGCCGAGTTGGCCACCCGCGATTGGGATGTGGTCATCGTGGGCGCCGGCCACAACGGCCTGACGGCGGCGGCATACCTGGCCCGCGCGCGGCGGAGCGTGCTGGTCCTGGAGCAGCGTGAGCGCGTCGGCGGCGCCTGCACGTTGGAGCAGCCGTTCAGCGACGACCGCTACGTGGTCAGCCCGTGCGCCTACGTAGCCGGGCTGCTTGACCCGCTGGTCATCAACGAGCTGGGTCTAATGGAGCGCGGCGTCTCGATCCGGACCGCCGACCCCACGTTGTTCGTCCCGTTTGACGACGGCGCGGCGTTCGTGGAATGGGCCGACGACGATCGGACTGTGGCCGGGATGCGGGACCTGGGAATCTCAGCAACCGACATCCAGGGTTTTTGTGACTATCGCGAGCGCTTTGACCGCTGCCGGCGCTTACTGCGCAAGGGGGAACGCGACGGTTGGGTTGGGGACTCGCCATCCCGAGCGCAGATCGAGGAGCTCCTGGGCGGAGAGCGGGAGCTGATCGACATCCTGTTCGAGGCCTCGATCGCCGACGTCCTCGACGAGCACGTCGATGATCAGCGGGTCAAGGACGCCCTCTATGGGCAGGGGTTGATCGCGGCGTGGGGCGGGCCGCGCACGCCGGGCACGGCCGCGATCCACCTGATGCACCACATGGGCGAGCTTGGAGATGAGCCTGGATTGTGGGGCTACGTCCAGGGCGGGATGGGCATGATCAGCTTCGCGATCGCCGATGCGGCGCTGGAGGCGGGAACCCAGATCGCCTGCGGCGTAGCGGTCAGGGCGATCGTTCCCGGCGAGGGCGTCGAGCTTGAGGACGGCACCCGGATCCGGGCACACGCCGTGCTCTCGAACGCGGATCCGAAGGTGGCGCTGCGATTACTCGAAGGGACCGGGATTCCAGGTAGATTCGCAGCCCGGCTTGAGGACTGGAAGGTTCGCAGCCCGGTCTTGAAGCTGAACGCCGCGATGAGTGAGCTGCCGCGCTGGACCGCGGCGGCGGGCGAGGCTTGGCCGGCGGCCGGCACAGTCAACTGCCGTGAGTCGCTTGACGACGCCCAGGCGGCCTTCGAGGCCTGCGAACGGGGCGAACTGCGAATCGCCTTCACGGAGCTGTACTCGCAGACGGCCGGGGACGCAACGGTCGCGCCTCCTAATCGCCACGTGATCAGCGTCTTCTGCCAGTACGCGCCCGATGCGCCGCTTGCCACGTGGGACGCCGGCCTCCGCGAGGAGGCGGCCGGCCAGATCTTCGCGCTGATCGATCGTTTTGCCCCCGGCTTTCGCGAACACGTGCTGGAGCACGAGGTGCTGGCGCCCCCGGACATCGAGGAGCGGATTGGTTTGTCCGGGGGCAACATCTTCCAGGGCGAGTGCTTCCCCGATCAGATGTGGGAGGGGCGCCTTCAGAGCCGCACTCCAGTTGAGGGCCTCTACTTCTGCGGCGCCGCCACCCACCCCGGCGGCAGCGTGATCGGCCTGAACGGCCGCAACGCAGCGATGGCGGTGCTGGAGGACGCCGGCTACACCCCGTCCAGCAGAGTCGGGACCACTCCGTGATCGTGTGAGGAGGCAGGCTGCTCGAATCCCGCCACCTTCACCCCCAAGAGCCGGACTGGCCGAGCCGGGGCGTTCTCCCGCAGCAATTCGAGCGCGACGACGGCAATCGTTTCGGCGTCGTTGATCGCCGTCTTCACGCTCCTGACCCGGGTGAAGGTGTCGAAGTCATCGGTGCGAACCTTGATCCCGATCGTGCGGCCGGCCAACGAGCGCTCCGCCAACTCATTGGCCAGGCGCCGCGCCTGGCGCTCGACGACTTCCTCCATCTCCGCCAGATCCGCGATGTCCTGATCGAAGGTCGTCTCGACGGATCGTGACTTGGCCTCGCGATGGGTCGTGACCTCCGAGTCGGAGCGAAAGTGCGCGCGATCGTGCAGCGCCCGTCCATGGTTCTCGCCAAAGCGTTCGATCAGCCCCGGCACGGTGCAGCGTTGAAGCTGGCCCAGGGTGACGACGCCGTAGCCCTTGAGCCGCTCCGCGGTCTTGCGCCCAATTCCGGGGATCAGGGTCACCGGCTCGGG
>JALZKA010000125.1 GCA_030859475.1 Actinomycetota bacterium | reverse complement strand
GTCCTGGAGGTGCCCTTCACGCCCTCGCGGATGATCCACTTCTTCGACCCCTCCAACGAGAGGATCACGGCCAAGCTGCCGGACATCGCCAGGGAGACCGACATCCTCCTCGGGAACCTCGAGGACGCGGTGACGGTGGACAACAAGGAGGCCGCCCGCGAGGGCCTCGTGAAGATCGGCAGGGAGGTCGACCTGGGCGAAACCGCCCTCTGGACGCGCGTCAATGCGCTCGAGAGCCCCTGGGTGTTGGATGACCTCACCCGGCTCGTCACGGAGATCGGGCACAAGCTCGAGGTGGTGATGGTCCCGAAGGTGGAGGGCGCGTGGGACATCCACTACGTGGACCGCCTGCTGGCTCAGCTCGAGGCGAAGGCGGCAATCGACCATCCCATCCTGATCCACGCGGTTCTCGAGACCGGCATGGGTGTGGTGAACCTCGAGGAGATCGCGACGGCGAGCCCCCGCATGCAGGGCATGAGCTTCGGACCGGCGGACCTGGCCGCCTCTCGGCGGATGAAGACGACGCGCGTCGGCGGCGGGCACCCCGGCTACCTCGTGATCTCGGACCCCGATCCCGAGACCCCGGACGCGTCACGGACGACCGCCCAGCAGGACCTCTGGCACTACTCGATCGGGCGCATGGTCGATGCCTGCACGTCCGCCGGAATCCTTCCGTTCTACGGCCCGTTCGGCGACATCAAGGACACCGCCGGCTGCGAGGCGCAGTTCCGCGCGGCCTTCATCATGGGCTGTGTCGGCGCATGGTCGCTCCACCCGGTGCAGATCGAGATCGCGAAGAAGGTCTTCAGCCCGGACCCCGACGAGGTCAGGTTCGCAAGGAAGGTGATCGAGGCGATCCCGGACGGCCGCGGGGTGCACATGATCGACGGCAAGATGCAGGACGACGCGACCTGGAAGCAGTGCAAGGTGATGGTCGAGCTGGCAGAGCAGCTCGCGCAGAAGGATCCCGAGCTGGCCGAGGCCTACGGCGCCTAGCGGAAGCGCCCGGCTCTGCCGGGCGCGCATCGGAGATCGAGGCCGGCAAGAACGCTCCTCGCCGCTGCGATAGCGTTGCGCGGCCCATGCGCTTCTTCGAGTACGAGTCCCGCAAGATCGTCGAGCGAGCCGGGATTCCGGTCACCAGATACGGCTTCGCAAAGACCGTCGACGAGGCGCGCCGGATCGCCGAGGAGATCGGCGGGCCGACCGTCATCAAGTCACAGGTCCTGACCGGTGGGCGGATGAAGGCCGGCGGCGTCAAGTTCGCGGACACGCCGGAGGAGGCCGCCACCCATGCCGAGGCGATCCTCCAGCTCGAGATCGGCGGTCAGATTCCGCGAGGCGTGTTAGTGGACTCAAAGGCGCAGGTCAAGCAGGAGCTATACGCCTCGGTCGTCTGGGACGCCGGCCGCAAGCAGCCGATGATGCTGTTCTCCGACATGGGCGGGATCGACATCGAGGAGGTAGCGGAGAGCTACCCCGACCACGTTGGCCGCGGCCATTTCTCGAATCTGCTCCCCTTCTCGGAGTTCCAGGCAAAGCAGGTGATCGCCTCGGTCGGCCTGACGGGCTCGGCGCTCAACCGGCTCACGCCGATCCTCGCCCGCCTTGCTCGGCTATTCCAGGAGCGCGACCTGACGCTGGCGGAGATCAATCCACTCGCGCAGCTCGAGGACGGCGCCTTCGTGGCGCTCGACGCGCACATGGAGATGGAAGACGAGGCGCGACCCCGCCAGCAGGAGCTGCTCACGGAGCTCGGCATCGCCGACGACGAGCCTCGTGAGGGACACGAGCCGAGCCCGTTCGAGGCCGCCGTCAAGGCGATCGACTCGGCCGACCACCGAGGCGTAATCCAGGGCAAGGACACCGGCTTCCACGGCAACCTGGGCCTCGTGATCGGCGCCGGCGGCGGCTCGCTGACGCTCACCGACGCGGTCCGCTCCCAGGGCGGCACGCCGGCCAACTACTCGGAGATCGGCGGAAACCCGTCGGTCGGGAAGGCGTGCGGGCTCGCGAAGCAGGTCCTCCAAAAAGACGGCGTCGACAAGATCGCGGTGATGATGTCGATAGTCTCCAACACGCGCGTGGACATCGTCGCCCGCGGCGTGATCAAGGCGTGCCTCGAACTCGGCAAGGACCCGGCGGAGACGGTCGCGATCTTCCGGATCCCCGGCGCCTGGGAGGAGGAGGGCTTCAAGATCCTCGACCGCTACGGCATCGAGTACTGCGACCGCTCGGTCTCGATGCACGAGGCGGCGGGGCGCGCCGTGGCGAAGATCCAGGGAGCGGCAGCGTAGTGTCGGTCCTCCTCCACGACGGCTTCACGTTCATCGTCCAGGGCATCACCGGGCGGGAGGCGATCAACCTCACGCGTGAGTGCCTCGAGTACGGCTCGGAGATCGTCGGCGGCGTGACACCGGGAAGGAAGGGCCGCGAGGTCCACGGTGTGCCGGTGTTCGACACCGTCGGGCAGGTGATCGAGCACAACGGCGGCAGGGTGCCCGACGGCTCGGTCGTCACCGTGCCCCCCGCGTTCACCAAGGACGCCGTGCTCGAGGCGATCGACAGTGGGATCAAGCTCGTGGTCGTCGTGACCGAGCGCATCCCTCGTCGCGACGTGGCTCAGATGGTGGAGCTGGCAGACCTGCGCGGGGCGCGCATCATCGGCCCGAATTGCCTCGGATTGATTGTCCCCGGCGTGGCGAAGATGGGCGGGATCGGCGGGCCCGCCCGCAACACCGAGCAGGCCTACAAGCCGGGGTCCGTCGGGGTGATGTCGCGCTCGGGGGGCATGACCACGGAGATCTCCTCGACGCTTACAGGCGCGGGGCTTGGGGTTTCGACCGCCGTCTCGATCGGCGGCGACGCGATCATCGGCTCCACCTATGCCGAGCTGATGCCCCTGTTCGAGGCCGATGACCAGACCCAGGCGATCGTGATCTACACGGAGCCCGGCGGCCGGATGGAGGCGCAGCTCGCCGAGTGGGTCAAGGAGAATGGCTCGCGGCTTCCGATCATCGCGTTCATGGCAGGCCGCTTCATGGACGACGAGGAGATGAAGGGCATGTCGTTTGGACATGCCGGCACGATCGTCGAGGGCAAGGAGGACACGGCCGCCGAGAAGATCGCCCGACTGGAGGCGGCGGGCATCCCGGTGGTCGAGCGGATCGATGCGATCCCGGACGCGGTCAAGACAAAGCTCACGGAAGGCGCGGCGGCCTGATGGCGGGCATCTTCATCGACGTTGAGGTGGCCGATGAGGTCCGCGGCGACGCGGAGCTGGCGAAGAAGCTCGAGGAAGCGTGTCCCGTGGACATCTACGCGGCCGGCACCGACGGCGTCGAGGTGGTCGAGGAGAATCTGGACGAGTGCATCCTCTGCGAGCTGTGTGTCCGCACCGCACCGCCTGGCGGCGTGCGGGTGGTCAAGCTCTACGACGGCGGGGCGGCATTGGAGCGCTGAGCGGTCCCGCTAGGAGCGCGACCGGCTCAGCTGGCGCTCGATGACGTTTCCCAGCAGCTTTGTCACGGCGCTGTCACCCGTGACCTTGACGTTGCCGCGCTCGTAAGCGCGCGCCCAGTCGCGCAGCTGTCCCTCGCTGGCCAGGTTGTTGAACTGCTGGCGCTGCACAATGACGTCGATTCGCGCATCCCCTGCGGGGTCGCGGTCGATCTTCGGCCCCGGCAGCTCAACGCGCCAGATCGGGGCATCGCCGCCACGGGCCTGGAGCTGGAGGCGGACGACCAGCTTGAGCTGACCGAGAGCCGGCATCTCCGCCGTCAGCCGTTCGACGGCTACGGCGATCAGGGCCTTTGTGTCTGCGGCGGACATGGCCGACGATGATGGCAGACGCCCGCCGCAGGGCCGGACAAGAGCTTTAAATCTTGTGGCGCTGCAGCAGCTTCTTGCCGATCACCATCCGCTGGATCTCCGAGGTCCCTTCGCCGATCAGGAGCAGCGGGGCGTCGCGGTAGAGGCGCTCGATCTCGTACTCCTTCGAGTACCCGTAGCCGCCGTGGATGCGGAAGGACTCTCCCACGCACGAAACGCCCGCCTCCGAGGCGAACAGCTTCGCCATGCCCGCCTCCAGGTCCGAGCGCTCGCCGACGTCCTTGAGGCGCGCCGCGCGCATCGTCATCAGGCGCGCCGCCTGGACCTGGGTCGCCATGTCGGCGAGCTTGAACTGGATCGCCTGGTGCTCGGCGATCGGCTTCCCGAAGGTCCTGCGCTCCTGCGAGTAGCGAAGTGCCAGCTCGAGCGCCCTTTGGGCGATGCCGACCCCGCGCGCCGCCACGTTCACGCGCCCGACCTCAAGCGCATCCATCATCTGCGCGAAGCCCTTGCCGAGGCCCTCCTCCTCACCGCCGAGCACGTTCTTTGCGGGGCAGCGATAGCCGTCGAAGACCAGCTCGGTCGACTCGACCCCCTTGTAACCGAGCTTCCTAATCTTCGGGGGAACGGTGAAGCCGGCGTACCGGCCGGTGTTCTCGGACACGCCTGGCTCCTTCTCGGCGATGAAGCAGGTCATGCCCTTGTGCCGCGGCTTCGCGTCCGGATCTGTCTTCACGAGCACGAAGACGATGCCGGACATCAGCCCGTTTGTGACCCACATCTTCTGGCCGTTGATCTCGTAGTCGTGGTCGTCGGTCTTCTTGGCCGTTGCCTTCAGCGACTGAACGTCCGAGCCCACCTCCGGCTCGGACAGCGAGAAGGCCGCCCGCAGCTCGCCGGTGGCCATCTGCGGCAGATACCTCTGCCGCTGCTCCTCGGAGCCGAACTTCATCAGCAGGTAGGAGCCGATGAAGTGGGTGTTGACGATCCCGGAGATTGAGATCCACCCCCGCGACAGCTCCTCGACGATCATCGCGTAGGTCGTCAGGTCAAGCCCCATACCGCCGTATTCCTCGGGGATCGTGACCCCGAAGAGGCCGAGCTCCTTCATCTGGTCGACGATCTCCGCCGGGAACTCGTCCTCATGGTCGAAGTGCTCGGCGTTCGGCAGGATCTGCTCATCGGCGAATTGCCGAACCATGTCGGTGATCGCCTTCTGCTCGTCGGTCTTGTCGATCAGAGGGCTGGCCGCGGCCATCGCTAAGACGCTCCCGGGTCGATTGATTCCTCAGTCAACGGTTATCGAGGATACCGGGGGCGGGGCGTCGCGGCCCCGCGGCCGGCCTAACGCCTGCTCGCCCGCTCGCAGTTGCGGGCGACGCGGTGTTGATCGAGCGGTCGGTCACCCGCCTTATTGGCCTCGAACCTCGACGACCTCCGCCGCAGGCTCTACGAGGCGCGCGCGAAGCGCGTCTGACCGGGCCTCACGACAAGCGGCTGACGTCTTGGAACGCGCCGATATCGCGGCACTGGCCGAGGCCGGAGCCATCCTCGGCCGCGAGGACTTCTCGATGCCGCCCGCAGTGCGGCGACTTCTGCTGACGGAGATGCGCGACGAGGACGGTCGACTGCTCCGAACCTACAAGGCGGGGCGCGCCCGGCTGAACGCCCGCGCTCGAGCGAGTGGTCCGCGACAGCTTCCGCCACCACCTCGTCCTGGCCGGCGGCGAGCCGACGGCGTGCCGCTCCTCGTGGGTCACGGGCCCGGTTGACGGAAATGCCGCCGCCTACGTCTGCGAGCGGTTGCGTGCAAGGCGCCCGCGTCGAGCCCCACGAGCTGGCGGCGCTGCTCGCCTGAAGCCCTACCCGCCGGCGCGGTTCAGACGGAGGATCGCCTCGTCGAGGTCCCCCTCACTGCGGCGAACAGCGCTGCTCGCGGCCGCATACACCTCACGATCGGCCCTGCCGGCGGCGGCCGCGAGCCGGCCATATGCGCGCCCCGCCTCCTCGAGCGCCGACGCCACGGGGGTTGCGT
>JALZKA010000037.1:10511-17221 GCA_030859475.1 Actinomycetota bacterium | reverse complement strand
TTGATCTGCGGCGCGTAGGCCTGAAGCGCCCGCATCGAGCGGATCTGCGAGACCGAGAGGGGCAGGATCACGAGGCGGGTCACGAAGGTGAGTGCCACGATCGAAGTGCCCCAGCCCCAACCGACGTCGTCGTGGAAGAGGAGGATCACCCACTCGGCGAGGTCGATCAGCGGCTGGAGGGGATTGGCGATGAGGAAGCTCATTGGCCCAATCCGGGGTCTTGCGGCTGCGCGATGCCGGGATGGCGGCGGGACACGGGATCCCAGCCGCCGTGGCTCCACGGGTTGCAGCGCAGGAGTCGCCAACCGGCCGCCGCCGAGCCCCGGACGACGCCGAGTTGGCGGATCGCGTCCTGCGCGTAGGCCGAGCAGGTCGGCTCATACTTACAGCGGCGCGGGAGCGCCGGCGAGATGAAGCGGCTGTAGAGGCGGAGCGGGGCCAGGACCAGCGCCACGAGGGCAGAGTGGATGGCGTGCAGCGAGCGTTTCACGTGTTACGCCTTCTCGATCCCGGCCTCGGCGAAGAGTTCGCGCAGGGTCGCCTCTGCCCCCGGGGTGCCCTCGCGCTCGACCTTGCCGGCGAGGTCGGGGCGGGCGACGATGACGAAGTCGTAGCCGTCGGGAAGTCCATCTGACAGGGCCCAGAACCCCTCGCGCAGGGCGCGCTTGACGGCGTTCCGCTCGACGGCGCCACCCACCTTGCGGCTGACCGAGAGGCCGAGCCGAATGTCACTTTCTCCCTGCTCAGCGGCAGTTTTCGGGACAGTTTCGTCAGAGTCGCCGGATTCGCGGGGAAAGGCGTAAAGAACCAGGAAGCGATTCGAATGGGAGCGCCCTTGCCGGTAGACACGGTCGAAGTCGCCGCTTCTGGAAAGCCGCCCGCGCTTGCGGGCCTCGTCACCACCGGAGCCTGCCTTCGGCATCAGGGCGTGAGCCGCTTGCGGCCCTTGCGCCGGCGGCGCCTGATCAGGTCGCGACCCGACCGCGTCCGCATCCGGCCACGAAACCCGTGGGTCTTCGCGCGCTTGCGCTTCTTGGGCTGCCAGGTTCGCTTCATGATCCGGAGGTGAGCTGCGGCGGCGGCAGGGCGCGCCGCGGGCGACGGCCAGTATAGAGAGGGAGAATTCCCGCGATTTGCGGCGTCGCCCCCAAGCGTGGATGGAGGCGGCGCTATGGTCGCCAAGTGGGAGAAGGCGAGCGCGGCGGCGAGGAGAGGGCCATCTGGGAGGGTGTCCGGCAGGAGCTTCGAGACTCGCTGCCCACGGCAACCTTCGATTTGTGGATCGAGCCCCTGCGGGCGGTCGGCTCCGAGGCGGAAGCCATCTACGTGACCGGGCCCGCACGAGTTCGCACCTGGGTCGAACGCCGCTACATAGGCCCCCTCGAAACCGCCCTGCGGCGCTTGGCACCGGGCCTTGAGCGCATCGTCTTGGTCGAAGCGCCGGCGACAGGGGGCGCGGATGGCGGGCAAGCGGGAAGCAGGGTCGCCGAGCCGCTGCCGGTCGATCCCCGCCACACGTTCGACCGGTTCGTGATCGGGCCCGAGAACCGCTTTGCCCATGCCGCCGCCCTCGCGGTCGCCGAAAGCCCCGGTGAGGCATACAACCCGCTCTTCCTGCACGGGCCGCCGGGGCTCGGCAAGACCCACCTCCTGGGCGCGATCGCTGACTACCTGCGCTGCCAGTACCCAAGCCTCAGCGTCCACCACACGACCGCCGAGCGGTTCACCACGGAGTTCGTCGCCGCCCTGCGGGCCGAGGGGCCGGAACGCTTCAAGCAGCGCTACCGCGCGCTCGATGCCCTCCTGATCGACGATGTGCAGATCCTCGAGGGCAAGCCGCGCACCGAGGAGGAGTTCGTCCACACCTTCAACGCCCTGTTCACCGCCGGCAAGCAGATCGTCCTGTCGAGCGACCGACCGCCCGGCGCCCTGTCAAGGCTGGAGGAGCGGCTTCGCGACCGCTTCGCGTGGGGCTTGACGGTGCCGATCGAGCCGCCCGACCTCCGCACCCGGATCGCGCTCTTGTGGCGCTTTGCCGGTGACGCCGTCGACCAGCTTCCCGACCCGGAGCCGCTGCGGGAAATCGCCGCCCGGGCACCCGGAAACGTCCGCCTGCTCGAAGGGGCCTTGACCCGGGTGCTGGCTTTCTCGTCCGTGTTCGGGGAGCCGCTGGCCCGCGGCGCGGTCGACCGGGCACTCGCCCGCCACACGCCGCTCCGATCCGCGGACGACGCGAGCGGCGACTTGGCGCCGAGCATCGAAGCGATCCAGGACGCGGTGGGGTCGGTGCTCGGCCTCACCCGATCGGAGCTCCTCTCGCCGAGCCGCACCCCCCGGATCGCCCGCGCGCGCCAGCTCGCGATGTTCCTCTGCCGGGAGCTGACGCCGCTCCCCCTGGCCCAGATCGCTCGCGCGTTTGACCGGGATCATTCAACCGTGATTCACGCCGTCCGCGTCGTCGAGCAGCGCAACGAGCCGGGCTCGGACACCGCGGGTCAGATCAACAGCATTCGCTTCGCCCTTGGAAAACTTGCTGCCGATGCCCCCCGCCACAGGCCCCCCA
Organism: Actinomycetota bacterium; assembly: GCA_030859475.1. Classification (GTDB taxonomy): domain Bacteria; phylum Actinomycetota; class Thermoleophilia; order Solirubrobacterales; family 70-9; genus JALZKA01. Next base: position 14,658 of record JALZKA010000037.1, on the reverse strand, counting down.
TCAACCCCGACCCGCCCGATCCACAGCCGTAATCCACCGTCCGTTCCGCTCTGTTACTGATCCTTTGCGAAGTCTCCACAACCATCAACGTCCCTAATACATCTGATCAAGGTAGGAATATGAGTTACTCACGATGAAACTCTCGAGTCCCCGCGAAACCTTTGTCAACGCACTTCAGCAGGCCGGCCGTGCTGTTTCGGCTCGTTCGACCCTGCCGTCCCTGGCCGGGATCCTGTTCACGGCGGCCGACGGCGTCCTGACGCTGCGCTCGACGGACATGGAGATGGGGCTGACCCTCACCCTGGACGACGTCCATGTCGAGGAGGAGGGAACGGTGCTCCTGCCGGGGCGCCTGCTGGGGGATGTCGCCCGGAGCCTGCCGGATGGCGAGGTGAGGATGGAGCTGCGCGCCGAGCAGCGCGACGTCGAGGTGACCGCCCGTGACGCGCGGTTTCACTTCCGCACGCTCCCGGTCGACGACTTCCCGCGCCTGCCGGTGGCGGAGGGGGAGGCCGCCACGCTTCCCGCCGCCCCGCTCGTCGAGACAATCCGGAGGGTCGCCCGCGCGGCCTCGCGCGACGAGGTGCGGCCGATCCTGACCGGTGTCCTGGTCCAGGCGGAGGGCCAGAAGCTGACGATGGTCGCCACCGACTCCTACCGGCTCAGCGTCAAGCACACCGAGCTCGACGAGCCGCTTTCGCAGCCGATCGACGCCAACGTCCCGGCGCAGGCCCTGCGCGAGCTGCACCGCCTGATCGAGTCGAGCGGCGCGGAGAGCGTCGAGACGTCTCTCTCGCGCAACCAGGTCGTGTTCAACCTGGACGGCGCCGCGCTCTCGTCGCGCCTGATCGAAGGCCAGTTCCCGAGTTGGCGCCAGTTGATCCCCGAGTCGTTCGAGCACGAGGTGCGGATGCCGCGGGAGGACTTGCTGGAGGTCGTCAGCCGCGTCAGCCAGTTGGCGCAGCGCAACGCGCCGCTGCGATTCGCCTTCACGGAGGGCGAGCTCAAGGTCGCGGCCGAGACTCCGGACATCGGCGACGCCGCCGAGTCGCTCCCGGCTCCGTTCAGCGGCGAGCCGCTCGAGATCGCCTTCAACCCCCAGTTCCTGAAGGAAGGGATCGAGTCGGTCGAGGGCGACGAGATCGCGGTTCAGATCTCCTCTCCCCTGCGTCCGGGCCTCCTGCGCCCGGTGGGCAGCGAGGACTTCTCCTATCTCGTGATGCCGATCCGCCTCAACGTCTAGGAGCTGCGCGAGGTGCGCGTCGAGACCTTGCGCACGCTCGGCTTTCGCAACCTCGCGCCGGCGGAAGTGCGGCTCAGCGACCGGGTGACGCTCCTCCACGGAGCCAACGGCGCCGGCAAGACGAATCTGCTTGAAGCGCTCTACGCAGCACTGGCGGGGCGCTCCTGCCGGACGCGCTCGGAGCGCGAGACGATCGCTTTCGCGGAACCGCTCGCCCGGGCCGAGGCGGTGGTCGCCGACCACGATGAGCGGCGCGAGTTCCTGTACGCCGTCGATCGCTCCGCCGGCAAGCGCCACCTCTTGAACGGCAACGCCGTCACCGCGGCAGGAAGCTTTATGCGACCCGCGCTTGCGGTCTTCATGCCGGACCGCCTGACCTTGGTCAAGGGGCCGCCCGCGGCTCGCCGGTCGCACCTGGACGGGTTCATCGCCGCGCTACGCCCGGCCCGGGCGGGCGCCCGGGCCCGCTACGCCCGTGCGCTGGCCCAGCGAAACGCGCTGCTCGGGCGGATCCGCTCCGGCGCCCCGGGCAGCGCGTCGCTCGACGCCTGGGACGCGGAGCTTGCCGGCGCCGGGATTGAGCTGATGGAGGCCCGCGCCGACGCGGTCGATGTGCTCGCTCCGGCGTTCGCCGAAGCGGCGGCCGACCTGGGCCTGGGGCAGGATGCGGCAATCGCCTACCGGCCGCGCAGCCAGGGGACAACGGCGGAAGAACTCGCGGCCGAGCTCGGCGAGCGCCGCGAGTCCGACCTCGCGCGCGGCTTCTCGGGCCACGGCCCGCACCTGGACGAGCTGCGCATCTCGATCGCGAGGCGCCCGGCGCGGCGCTATGCGTCCCAGGGTCAGCAGCGCACCGCGCTCCTGGCCCTGCTGTTCGCGGAGCGCGACGCGCTCTTGGCGGACAGCCTGACACCGCCGTTGATGTTGCTCGACGACGTCACCTCCGAGCTCGACCCGTCCCGCCGCGGGTTGCTTTGCGAGCGCCTGCTGGCAGGGGATGGCCAGGCGCTGATCACGGCGACCGAGGCCGGCCACCTACCCCGCGCATGCCCGCGGCTGGAGCTCGCGGTACGGGAGGGCGCCGTCTTCTCGACGGCTGAAACCGACCGGGCGGACGCAGCATGAGACGGATCAGCCCCAGGGGCTCGCGCCCTCTCGGCCCCCAGACCCTCGGGGGGGCACTGGCGCAGGTCCGCGCCGAGGTCGCCCCGCTCACCCTGCTCGCCGCCGTTCAGGAGGCCTGGCCTCGGGCCGTCGGCGAAACCGCCGCGGGCCAGGCTGACCCCGTGGCCGAGCGCGACGGCATCGTGACCGTCGCGTGCCGCTCGGCGACCTGGGCGCAGGAGCTGGATCTGCTGCAAACGGACCTGCTGGAGCGCCTCCGCGAGCACCTCGGGGAAGGGGCTTTCGGCGATCGCCTGAGCGGCCTGCGCTTCCGCGCCGACGCCGCCCGCGCCGACCGCCCCTAAAGGTCACGATCTTGGCGCTATTTCATGGCGATTTGCAGGCATTTTTGACTTTCGGAGCGGAGTTTCCGACCTGCCCCCCTGGTATCCTTATGTGAACCTGGGCGCCGAGCATCCGGCCCCTCCAGGCGCCTGGATTTTCCGGCGCCCGACAGCCGGGGCTTCCCCTGATTTGAGACGAGAGGACTTAGTGGCGAAAGCAACAAGCGCCGAGGAAACCGCAAAGGGGAACGGCCGCGAGGCCGGGGCGGATTACACCTCCGGCGACATCACCGTCCTCCGCGGGCTGGACCCGGTCCGCAAGCGCCCCGGCATGTACATCGGCTCGACCGGGCCGCGGGGGCTGCATCACCTGGTCTACGAGGTCGTCGACAACTCCGTCGACGAGGCGTTGGCGGGCCATTGCGACCACATCAAGGTCACGATCCATCCCGACGAATCCGTCACCGTGATCGACGATGGCCGTGGCATCCCGGTCGATCTGCACCCTGAGGAGAAGATCTCTACCGCGCAGGTCGTGCTGACCATGCTCCACGCCGGCGGCAAGTTCGGCGAGGGTGGGGGGTACAAGGTCTCCGGCGGCCTGCACGGCGTCGGCGTCTCCGTGGTCAACGCGCTCTCGCAGCGCCTCGATCTGGAGGTCCGCCGCGACGGGCACGTCTGGACCCAGACCTACGAGCGCGGTGAGCCGCTCGCCGACCTCGAGAAGGGCGGCCAGGCCCGCGACACCGGCACCACGATCACCTTCGCGCCGGACCCCGATGTCTTCGAAGAGGTGCTCTACGACTACGGCACCCTCGCCGAGCGACTGCGCGAGACCGCGTTCCTCACCCGCGGCCTGCGAATCGACTTGGTCGACGAGCGCGGCGGCGGCCAGTCGGAGACCTTCCACTACGAGGGCGGCATCGTGGACTTCGTTCACCACCTGAACGAGAACAAGGACGCCCTGCACCGCAAGACCGTCTTTTTCGAGAGCGAGACCAAGGAGGGCGCGGTCGAGGTCGCGATGCAGTGGAACTCCTCCTATCAGGAGTCCGTGTTCACGTTCGCCAACAACATCAACACGCACGAGGGCGGCTCGCACCTTTCCGGGTTCCGCTCCGCTCTGACCCGCACGATCAATGCTTACGCCCGCGAAAAGGCGCTGCTCAAGGAGAAGGACCCGAACCTGACCGGGGAGGACGTGCGCGAGGGCCTGACCGCGGTCATCTCCGTGAAGCTCGCGGAACCGCAGTTCGAGGGCCAGACCAAGACCAAGCTCGGCAACCCCCAGGTCGAGGGCCTCGTCAAGGAAACAGTCAACCGCAAGCTCGGGGAGTTCCTCGAGGAGAACCCGACCGACGCCAGGCGGATCGTCTCGAAGTCGGTCGACGCGGCCCGCGCGCGGGATGCCGCGCGTAAGGCCCGCGACCTGACCCGCCGCAAGTCGGCGCTCGAG
>JALZKA010000037.1:0-10501 GCA_030859475.1 Actinomycetota bacterium | reverse complement strand
TCGACCCTTCCAGGCAAGCTCGCGGACTGCTCCGTCAAGGATCCCCGCGACGCCGAGATCTTCGTCGTGGAGGGTGACTCGGCCGGCGGCTCCGCGAAGCAGGCGCGCGACCGCTCGACGCAAGCGGTCCTGCCGCTCCGCGGCAAGATCCTGAACGTCGAGAAGGCGCGCATCGACAAGATCCTCGCCAACGTCGAGATCCAGGCGCTGATCACGGCGATCGGCACGGGAGTGCACGAGGAGTTCAACCTCGAGGACGCGCGCTACCACAAGGTGATCCTCGCCAGTGACGCCGACGTGGATGGCGCCCACATCCGGACGCTCGCGCTGACCTTCCTCTACAGGCAGATGCCGGAGCTGATCGAGGCCGGCTACGTGTACATCGCCAAGCCGCCTCTCTACCGGGTCAAGAGCGGCAACCGGGAAACCTACGTCGAGAAGGAGTCCGAGCTCGAGGAGTACCTGCTCCGGGACCGCCTGGACAGCTACACGATCAACGACGTCGCGGGCAAGACGACGAAGCTCACAACCGCCCGCTGGCAGCGCTTCAACCGCAAGCTCAAGGAGTACGAGGGCTGGTCGGACTCGCTGCGGGCAGAGCACGGCTCCGAGCTGATCGGGTTTCTCGCCGAGTCCCAGATCCTCGACGCCGGCGCAAAGACCCTGGCAGCCGTCCGCGAGCTGATCGAGGCGGAGGATCCTGAAGGTGAGGCCTTCGAGACGGAGCTCGTCTCCGGGTCCGGGGACGAACTGATGATCAAGGCGACCCATCGCCGCAGCGGGCTCGCCCGGTTTTTCACCTTAAGCTCGGACCTCTTCGAATCGTCGGACTACCGCCACCTCGTCTCCGTCCACGCCGACTTGGTGGCCCAGACGGGGACGCCGCCCTTCACGGTTGCGCTGAAGGCCAAGAGCAAGGTGGCCGACTCGTTCGGCGCCCTGCAGCGCGCCGTCGTCGACCTGGCGAAGGACGGGGTGACGCTCCAGCGCTTCAAGGGCCTCGGCGAGATGAACGCCGAGCAGCTTCGCGAGACCACGATGGATCCCGCCAGCCGGACCCTGCAGCGCGTCACGATCGAAGACGCCGCAGCCGTCGACCGGGTGTTCACCGACCTGATGGGCGACAAGGTGGAGCCGCGCAAGCGATTCATCGAGAAGAACGCCCAAGAGGTGAAATTCCTTGACGTCTAGGACGCGGTGATCTAGGTGGAGGGTCTCGACGCCCTAACCGGGCGGATCGAAGAGCGCGAGCTGACGCAGGAGATGCGCAGCTCGTACCTGGACTACGCGATGAGCGTGATCGTCGGCCGCGCGCTCCCCGACGTGCGGGACGGCTTGAAGCCGGTCCATCGCCGGGTCCTCTACGCGATGCACGACCTGGGCCTGCAGCCCAACCGCGGTTACCGCAAGTCCGCGTTCATCGTCGGCGAGGTGATGGGCAAGTACCACCCGCACGGCGACGCCTCCATCTACGACACGCTCGTCCGCCTCGCGCAGGACTTCGCGATGCGAAACCCGCTGGTCGACGGCCAGGGCAACTTCGGCTCGATCGACGACGACCCGGCAGCGGCGATGAGGTACACCGAAGCCCGCCTCGCGCGCCTCGCGACGGAGATGCTGCGCGACATCGACGCGGAAACCGTCGACTTCGGCCCGAACTACGACGAGACGACCCGCGAGCCGGTCGTCCTGCCCGCGCGCTACCCGAACCTGCTCGTCAACGGCGCCACCGGGATCGCGGTAGGGATGGCGACGAACATCCCGCCGCACAACCTGGGCGAGGTGGTCCGCGCGACCCGCGCCTACATCGCCGACCCCGCGATCGACCTCGCTGGCCTGATGGAGCATGTCAAGGGCCCCGACTTCCCGGGCGGCGGGATGATGAGCGCGTCCGGGATCCGCGACGCGTTCGCGTCCGGCCGGGGCAGCGTCAAGGTGCGCGCTCGCGCCCACGTCGAGCCGCTGCGCGGCGGCAAGGACGCGATCATCGTCTCGGAGCTGCCGTACATGGTCAAGAAGGGCGGGGAGGGGGGCCTGATCACGAAGATCGCGGACCTCGTCCGCGAGAAGAAGATCACAGGCATCTCCGATCTGCGCGACGAGACGGATCGCTCCGGCATGCGCCTCGTCATCGAGCTGAAGCGCGGCGGCGACCCGGCCAAGGTGGTGCTGAACCAGCTCTACAAGCACACCCCGATGCAGACGTCCTTCGGGATCAACATGGTCGCGCTGGTCGACGGGGTGCCGAAGACGCTGGGCTTGAAGGAGCTGATCGGCTTCTACGTCGATCACCAGCGCGACGTCGTGATTCGCCGGACCCAGTACGAGCTGCGCCGCGCGGAGGAGCGCGCCCACGTCCTGGAAGGCCTCTTGATAGCCCTCGACAACCTGGACGCGGTGATCGCCCTGATCCGGGGCTCCGACGATCCCGAAGCGGCGCGCCACGGCCTGGTCGAGGAATTCCAGCTGACCGAGATCCAGGCCCAGGCCATCCTCGACATGCGCCTCCAGCGCCTGACCGCGCTCGAGGCCGACAAGGTCCGCTCCGAGCACGCCGAGCTGACGGAGCGCATCGCGGAGCTGCGCACGATCCTCGGCGACCCGGCGCGCGTGGACGGGATCATCGTCGACGAGCTGGGTGAGATCGAGGCGCGCTACGGGGACGAGCGCCGCACGGAGATCGTGGCCTTCGAGGGCGACCTCAACATCGAGGACGTCATCGCCGACCAGCAGATGGTCGTCTCCCTGACGCACTCCGGCTATGCCAAGCGACTCCCGCTCGCGACCTATCGGCAGCAGCGCCGGGGCGGGGTCGGGGTGATGGGCATGAACATGAAGGAGGACGACTACATCGAGCACCTCCACATCTGCTCGACCCACGACTACCTGCTCTTCTTCACCAACCGGGGCAAGGTCTACCGGCTCAAGGTCTACGAGCTGCCGGAGGGCTCGCGCACGGCGAAGGGGCAGGCTCTGGTCAACGTCCTGCCGCTCCGTGACGACGAGCGCGTGATGGCCGTGATCCCGACCCGCGACTTCAAGGAGGACAAGTTCCTCGTCTTCGCCACCGCCCGGGGCCAGATCAAGAAGACGGAGTTCCTCGCCTACAACACCAAGATCAAGGCCGACGGGATCATTGCGATCAAGGTGCGCGACGACGACGAGCTCGTCCAGGTGCGCCTGACCTCCGGCGACGACGACATCCTGATGGTCTCCCGCTCCGGCCACGCCTCGCGCTTCAGCGAGCAGAACGTGCGACCGATGGGCCGCGGCACGGGCGGCGTCAAGGGCATGAACATCAGCGGGAAGATCGGTGCCAAGCCGAACCGCGTGCTCGCGATGGACATCGCCCGCGACGAGGCGGAGATGTTCGTGGTCACGGAGAACGGCTACGGCAAGCGAACCGCCGTGACCGAGTACCCGGCCAAGGGTCGCGGCACGAAGGGCGTCCTGACGATCAAGCTGACCGAGAAGAAGGGCGGGCTCGCCGGCGCGCTGATCGTCCGCGAGCACCAGGACCTGCTCTTCATCTCCCAGAACGGGATGGTGCAGCGCACCAATGCCGGCGGCATCTCGCAGATGGGCCGGGCCACGCAGGGAGTCAGGGTCATGAACATCAAGGACGACGACGTCGTCAGCGCCGTTGCCCTGGTCGTGGAATCCAGCACCGACGCGGGCGCTCCGGCGGTCGATCAGGTCGATCAGGTCGCGCTGGAAGCGGACGCCGTCGCCGAGGCGGCGGCCGACGGCGCCCAGGCCGCCCGGGCGGAGGACGACGGCGGCGAGTGACCGACCTCCATCTTTGGTTCAATTGCCGGACCAGAGAAAGGAGGTGGTCCTAATTCACATGCTTAGTGGGACTCTGGAGGTGCCGGAACGTTAGGTAGTCGGTGCGGCCTGGCGAAATCCAGACCGGGCACTGATGAGACCGGGAGACGGGAGGTTGTCCCACCCGTTGCCAATTCCGCCTCGTTTGAACCGCACGAAGCGAAGCGAAGGGCCGCCTCCGGCGGCCCTTCGTGTGTCCACCGTGCCACGGATTCAGCCCACGAGCCGCCGGAGACGGTACGTGGGGTGAAAGTCACGCGGCCAGCAGGTACTGCTCCCAGGCGTCCGGCACCCGGGGGCTAGCGATGCGGATGAAGACGTTCGGCCCCGGCGCCTTCGGTCGGGCGCGGAGCGGCATCCTGGCCTCCATCGGCGACCGGTTGCCCTTGCGCCGGTTGCACGGCGCGCACGCGGCGACGATGTTCTCCCATTCCGATCCACCGCCGCGCGAGCGGGGGATCACGTGGTCGACGGTCAGGCCGTGGGCCTCGTGCCCGCAGTACTGGCATGTGTAGGCGTCGCGCGCCAGCACCGCCTTGCGCGTGATCTTGCGCCGGTGGGCGTCGCGGGGCACGCGCACGTAGCGCACCAGGCGAATCACGCATGGCGCCTCCAGCATGAGGTGCTCGGAGCGCATCGCGCCCTCGCCGTGCTCCAGGATCTCCGCCCGGTCCTTCAGGACGAGGACCGTCGCCCGGCGCATGGTGCAGACGTTGATCGGCTCGTAGCTGGCGTTCAAGACCAGGACCCGCCCACGCGCCGGCCCGCGCACACGCCCGCCATGCATCCGATCAGCGAGTGAGACGACGTTGTCCATGGTGCGTGGATTCTAGGAGGAGCTGCCGCCGGAGCGGTGTGAACAGCTAGGGAAGCACCGCCGCCGAAACCGGATAGCTCCCCAGCACGCGCACGTTCTCGGCCTTCGCGCGGAGCGCCGCCACCGCTTCCGCCACGGCGGGGTCCCGCTCGGATCCGTCGAGGTCGACGAAGAACATGTAGCGGCCCAGGCCTTCGCGCCGCGGCCGCGACTCGATCCGGGTCATGTTCACCTCGCGGTCCGAGAGCTCGGTCAGCGCCTCGACCAAAGCGCCGGGGTGATCGGCTCCAAGCTCGGAGAAGATCAAGGTGGTGCGCCAAGGGCCCTCGCCCTCCGGCTCGACGCCTTCGGGCGCCAGCCAGACGAAGCGGGTGACGTTTCCTGGCTCGTCCTCGACGCCGTCGCGCAGGACCACGCAGCCGTAGACCGTTGCGGCCCCGGCCGCACCCAGGGCCCCCCATCGCTCCTCGGCTTCGCCGACCTGCCGCACGGCTTCGGCGGTGCTCGCAACCATCCGTACGTCGGCCCCTGGCAGCTCGGTGCGCAGGAAGCGGGCGCATTGCGCGGCCGGCTGTGGATGGCTCAGGATCACTTCGATCTCGCTTGGCTCCAGATCCCGCCGCGCGACGAGCGCGTGTGAGATCGAGTGGTCGTGCTCGCCCGCGATCCGCACCGCAGGCGCGTCGAAGGCGAGAGCGTCAAGGGTGGGGCGGACCGATCCCTCGATCGAGTTCTCGAACGGGACCAGCGCCCGGTCGGCGTTCCCGGCGGCCACCGCGAGGACCGCGTCGTGGATCGTCGGCTCGGCCTGCGGCTCGATCTCATCGCCCACCGCGATCGTCGCAAGGGCGTCCTCGGAGAAGGTCCCCGCGGGACCGAGGAACGCGACCCTCACCCGAAGGTGACCCGGTAGGTCGACTCGTTGTTGTCGACGATCGTCTCGCCGGGCACGGGCAGCACGGTCACCGTCAGAGTCAGCTCGACGCCGGTCGGGATCTCGCCGGCGATCGGGATCAAAGCGGACTCCGTGTTGCCGGGACCGATCCTGGGGATCGTCGTCTCGTCGGCGACCGTCTCGATCCCTCCCACCAGCTCGAAGGCGACCGCGACGTCCACCTCCTCGGCGACGCCCCCGTTGAGGACGCTGATCTCGATCTCCCGTGGGGGCTCGCCCAGGGCATTCGGGCTGTCAGGCACCAGCGGCACGTTGCCGGGCTTCAAGACGGTGGCGGAGATCTCCGTCCCGCGGGTGGGATCGCCGCTGCCCGTCTCACCCCCGACCTGGGAAAGCACCCCGGTCAGCGCCACGTAGTCGAGCCACGGGTCCGTATCGGGCAGGAAGACGCTCTCGGGCACGTCGCCCCCGATCTCCTCCTCCGAGAGGATCGCCAATGTTGCTTCGCGCGCGCGGCTGTAGAGGACGTCCGAGGCCAGGAACTGGCGCATGTCCAGGGCGATCCGCTTGATCGCCTCGATGCGCCCCTCGTCACCAAGGGCGCTGGGAACCTGCTCGACGATGCTGGACAAGGCGTCGCGCCGGAACTCGAACGCGAGCTCCAAGTCAGCCTGTGCCTCGGAGAGCTCGCCCGGAGGCGAGAGGCCCTCGGCGCGCTGAAAAAGGTCTTCACCGGTGCCCCGGCTGGCGCTGATCTGATCTTGGAACTGGACCACCGAGGCATCGCCCGGATTGCCGAGGGTGGTGAAGAAGTCGTGCGATAGCTGGCTCGAGGTGGTGATCAGCGCCGAGAGGTCGCGCAGGTAGTTCTCGTAGGCGCGCTCCTTGCGTTGGTCGAGGCAGGCGCGAATGCCGAACAGCAGGATGACGAGAATGACCGCGCCGATCAGGAAAGCCAGCAAGCGGCGTTTGAGGAGATCCTTCGCCGGTTGCCTGGGAGGCCCCGGCGGCAGCCCCTGGGCGCGCTTTGATGCCGGCGCCCTGCGCGACGGGCCGATTGGGTCGTCTCTGGAGTACTCCACGCGTGCCGAGAGTATTACCCCTGGGGAGGTCGCCAGCGGGAGGAAACCGGGCACTCGCGACGAAGGCATCTGTTGGTTTGTCAGACGATCTGGTCATGGGACGGTTCCGGATTGAGGAGCGAATCGGCTCCGGCGGGATGGGCACCGTCTACCGCGCGTTCGACGAACGGCTCGAGCGCACCGTCGCCGTCAAGGAGATCGAATGCGCGGGTGCCGATCGCATCCTCCGTGAAGCCCAGGCTGCCGCGCGTCTCAATCACCCCGCGATCGTCACCCTCTATGAGCTGGGCGAGCGGGATGGCCACGCGATCCTGGTTTCCGAGCTTGTCGACGGCCAGACGCTCGACCGGCTTGTGCATGAGGGCTCGATCTCCGACCGCGACGTGGCGCAGATCGGCGCCGACCTGTGCGCCGCGCTCCAGCACGCCCACAAGCGTGGGGTCGTCCACCGGGACGTGAAGCCGCAGAACGCGATCGTGCGGCCCTGGGAGAGCGACCGACGCCGGGCCAAGCTGATGGATTTCGGTATCGCTGCGGTCGCCGGGGCACCAGCTCTGACGGCAACCGGCGAGGTGGTCGGGCCCGAGGCCGACGTCTACTCGCTCGCCCTGACGCTTTACGAGGCCTGGGCGGGGGAGAACCCGGTTTCCCGCCGCTCGCCGGCGCAGACGGCCCGCCAGATCGGCCAGGCGGTCCCGTCCCTGGCCCTGGCCCGCCCCGACCTGCCGGAGGCGGTAGTCGCGCAGATCGACGCCTGCCTCGAGGCCGACCCACGAAGCCGCCCCGCCCTGGCCCGCCTGCGTACGGTGCTCGACCGCCATGGCCCGGAGCTGGACGACGACTGCGCTGTGCCCGCGCCCGACGACGCCGAGGCGGTTTTCCGCGAGCGGTCATTCCCGCAGATCCTGGCCTTGAGCGCGATCGGCATCGCGCTCGCAACGCTCGCCGGCCCGGCCGGGATGCCGGGCGCCGCCCTGGTCTGCGCGGTGCTCCTCGCACCCGCCCTGGCGACGACGACGCATCCCCTGCTCGCCGCTCTGCCCCTTGCCGCGATTCCGCTCGGCGCGATCGGCTGCATTGGGGCATCCGCCGCCCTCGTGGCAGTGGCAGCCCGGCGCCCGATCGAGCGATTCGTGCTGGGGGCGGCTGCGTTCGCCACGTACATGGCCGCCGCCGTCGCCCTGGACACCGGCTCCCGCCTGGGACTCGCCCGCCCTGCACCCGGCGGCTGGGAGTCGTCCGTGGCCGGATCGGCGACAGACGTGCTCGCCGCTCTGGGCGAGCCCGTCGTCCTCCTCGGCATGCTCGCGCTGGGTCTGGCGGCGACCGTCCTTGGCTGGGTGCTTCGCGCCCATCCGGCGCTGGCCCTGGTCGGCGCGATGATCTGGTCGGCGGGGGTCGGATCCGCGCTGACGGCCCTCGGTAACGGTGCTCAGGGCAAGCAGGCCGGCATCCTGGTCCTGGCCGCCGGCCTGGCGGTGGGGGCACGCGCCAGGACCACCCGCCATCAACCCCCGGTCGCCCCCCCGCCGCAGGCGCCCGCCCAACCCGCTCTCCACCACTAGAGCCTCTAGAGCCTCTAGGCTTCCGGGTTCCCGCGACCCGGCTCGAGTCGAATCGCTGCCCGGATATCCCCGTGGGGAGGAGAACCGACATCAGCGTCCTTCGCAACCTCGAAGCCAGGATCGAGAGCCTCGTCGAAGGCGTATTCTCCCGTGCCTTCTCCTCCCAGGTGCAGCCCGTCGAGATCGCGCGGAAGCTGGCAAAGGAGATGGACGCCCATCGCACGCCGTCGATCGCCCGCACCTACGTCCCGAACCAGTACACCGTCTGGCTGGGCACGGAGGATCGCGAGCGGCTCGAGGGCTATGAGACTGCGCTGGAGCAGGAGCTCTCGTCCTACCTGCTGGAGCACGCGAGACGCCACGACTACGCGCTGCTCACGCGGCCCGAGGTCAAGCTCTCCTCCGACGATCGGCTTCGCCTCGGCGAGTTCGGCATCCAGACCCGTCTCGTCAAGGAAGCCAGGCAGCAGGGCGAGGCGCCTTCCCAGGGCGAGCAGGGCCACACCATGGTCTACTCGGTGCCGCCCAAGCAGGCGTCCAAGCCTCGCGGAGTGGCGAAGCACACCGCCCATCTGACCGAGACCAAGGCGATCGTCTCCCTGGATGACCGCCGCTACGTCCTGGACCGCCCGCCCGCGACCCTGGGCCGCTCGCGCGAGTGCGACTGCGTTCTGGCGGACCCGAACGTCTCGCGCAAGCACGCCGAGCTGCGCCGCAACCAGGCCGGCGATTGGGAGGTGGTCGACCTCGGATCCACCAACGGGATCAAGGTCAACGGCCGCCAGGTAGACCGTGCGCGGCTCAACCCCGGCGACCAGGTCCAGATCGGCACCACCTACTTCACCTTCGATATTGAGCACTGAGGCGGAGCACGAAGTGCGAAGACGAAGCCCTGGCGTTGTTGAGCCAGCTGAAACTGAGGCGGAGCACGAAGTGCGAAGACGAAGCCCTGGGACGATGGTGCCGTAGTGGACACCGAGCCGATCGCGGTCGGGCTTCAGTTCGGCTTTCTGGCCGTGCTCTACCTGTTCTTGCTGTGGGTGAGCCGCAGCGCGCTCAAGGAGCTCCGGCGTACGGCCCTGCCGGCCCCGGAGGCCACCGGCTTTCACGCGGTCGCCGGCCCCGGAGGCCGAGCGCCGTCGACCGATGCCTATCTGGTGGTGGTCAAGGGCGGTGGCCTGAAAGCGGGGGAGCGCTACGACCTGTTCGGCGGCCTGGCGATCGGCCGGGCGGCCGAGGCCGACGTGCGAATCGACGACCGCTTCGCCTCTGGCATCCACTGCCGCCTCTACTCCCGCGGACCGAGCTACTACGTCGAGGACATGGGCTCCACCAACGGCACCTATCTGAACGGCGGACAGCTGCGGGGCGAGTCGTTGCTCTCCGACCTGGACGAGGTCCGGATCGGCGACACTGAGTTTCGCTTCGAGCTGGACGTGCCCGGGGAGCGGTGAGGGAATGACCCTGCGGATCGCAGAACAGTCGTTTCAGTCCGACACCGGCCGCCAGCGTGCCGCCAACGAGGACTCCTTCTTCGCCCAGGCGCCCCTGTTCGCCGTCGCCGACGGGATGGGCGGCGCGCAGGCGGGAGAGGTCGCATCGCGGCTGGCGGCAGAGGCATGGGCGCCCGCGGAGCGCGGCTCGCAACCGCCGGAGGCGTTCCTGCGCGCGACCATCGAGGCCGCCAACCGGCGCATCAACAGCGTGGCTCACGACGACGCGGCGCGCTCCGGGATGGGCACGACGCTAACCGCCGCCCTGGTCGAGGACGACGAGATCTCCTTCGGCCACGTAGGTGACAGCCGCGCCTATCGCCTGCGTGACGGCGAGCTGACGCTGCTGACCACGGACCACTCCCTGGTGGAGGAGCTGCGGCGCCAGGGGCGCTTGACAGCCGAGCAGGCCGAGCAGCATCCTCAGCGTTCGATCATCACCCGGGCCCTGGGCCCGGAGCCGGAAGTCGAGGTCGACACCATGACCTACCCCGCCCGGCCAGGTGACGTCTACCTGCTCTGCTCGGACGGGCTGACCACCATGCTGAAGGACGATCGGGTTCGCCAGATCCTGACCGAGGCGTACTCCCTCGAGGCCGCGACCAACCAGCTGATCGCCGAGGCCAATGAGGCGGGCGGTCGCGACAACATCACCGTGGTCGCGTTCCGGCTTGAGGAGGGCGAGCCCACCGAGGTTGCCGGCGATGCGACGCTGGTCGGCCCCACCGCCGCGGCTGCAGGGCTGTCCGGCGACGCGGTCCGGGCGGAGGCCGGCCGGGCGCGCCAAGCGGATGTCGGCGGCGCGGCGTCCCGTTCCGCCC
>JALZKA010000036.1 GCA_030859475.1 Actinomycetota bacterium | reverse complement strand
GATCTCATCCCCGCACTTCCTATCGGCTCCGCCTGAAGATCCCTGAAAGAACCGCGGCCCTGGTGCCGCGCGATGCTACTCGGGAACCAGACGGTATACGGGGCCGTCCTGCGAGATCGCGTAGATGCGACCGCGGTTGTCCTCGGCGAACGAGCTCACCGACGGGACCTGCACGCCGAGGGCGCGGTCGTCGACCGTGGCGCCGGCTGCGGCTGCGGCTGCGGCTGCATCAAGGCTGCGGAGCTGGCCCTGGCAGAAGTCGGCGTACAGGTAGCGGCCGTAAAGGGTCTTCAGGCGAGGGTCACGCACCACGTAGCCGCCGGTGATCGAGCAGCCGAGGTCGCGACCGTAGGTGAGGATCGGGTCCAGCGCGCCGGGGGCCTCCTCGTCTTCGTTGAACGGCTCGGTGCCTTCGAACGCGGACCAGCCGAGGTTGGCTCCCGATGTGGGGTCCGCGACCAAGTCGATCTCCTCGAGCGAGCTCTGCCCGACGTCGCCGATCCAGAGTGCCCCTCCGGCGCGGTCGAAAGAAAAGCGCCACGGGTTGCGCAAGCCAAGCGCTGTGATCTCCGGCCGAACGCCCGGGTCGTCCGCAAACGGGTTGTCCGCGGGTATCCGGTAGGGGTCCTTGCCCATCGGGCGCGGGTCGATTCGCAGGATCTTCCCCAGCAGCGACCGTCCGTCCTGTGCGGTCCGCTGCGGATCGCCGGCGGAGCCGCCGTCGCCGAGCCCGACGTAGAGGCGTTCGTCGGGGCCGAACAGGAGCAGGCCGCCATTGTGATTTGGAAATGGCTGCGACACGCGCAGAACCACGCGCGCGCTCGTCGGGTCGGCACGCCTTGGATCCTTGCGGGAGCGGCGGTACTCCACGACCCTGGTGTCGCCCTTCGTGTCCGTGTAATCGACGTAAAAGCGCCTGGTGCGCCTGTAGTCGGGCGCGAAGGCGACGGATAGAAGACCCTGTTCGCCACCCGTCGTGACCTTGCGAGAAAGGTTCAGGAATACGTTCTGGCGACCGCCCTTCTCGAGCCGGATGATCTTCCCGGCCTGCTCGACGATGTAGAAGGGGGCTTGCTTCGGAGCCTGCGCCAAATACACCGGGCTGTCGAACTCCCCCAGCTGTTCAAGCGCGACGCCGCCCCGTCCGCTCCCGGGGCCGGCATCGCCCGGCTCGCCCGGCTCGACCGGGGAGACCGGTGGACCGACGACGTTGGGCTCGTCCTTCTCGCCGCACGCGATTAGCGCCAGGGCGGCAAGCAACAGGGCCAGGGATGGCAGGATGCGGGTCACCCCGTAACAGTAGTTGCCGGGCGGCGCAACCGGGTCGGGCGCCGGCTAATCCTGGGCTTCGACCTTGCCCGAATCAGTGACCCGGGTCTTGGGTGGCTTGTTGGAGATGGTGGCTGCGAACTCGCCTGCCGCAGGGCCGCCGTCGGCAACCGCCTTGGCCTTGCCGTCCAGCCCGGCGGCGAGCTCGTAGCGGACCGTGAAAGTTCCGGCCTGCACGGGAGTGACCCGCCAGACCAAGGAGACGGACTCGTCAGGGGGCAGCTCTCCAAACGCGTAGGTGTTAGTCGAGGCGGTCTGGGCGCCGGCGGCGGGGGCGTCACCGAACTCGCCCGGATCGGTGCCGGGCTCGACGACCTTGGGAAAGCCGTTCTCGAGGATCCAGACGGGCCGATTGGGGTCCGCCAGGTCCTCCTGCTCCGAGCGGGTGTTGAACGAACCGTCGGCCGGCACGTCGCCGGTGTCGATCGTCACGGTCAGGTTGGGGATGGCCTCATCGCCGACGTTCTCGATCTCAAGGCGCAGGTCCACGGTATCCGCGAGCTGTTGCTTGGTCGGGAACTTCGCCTGGGTGACGTCGACCGGGAAGTCGCCCTCGGGCTCGTTCGCATCCTGTCTGGGGTCGCTCCCTCCGCACGCCGTTAAGGTCAGGGTGACGAGGATCGTGCCCAGCGCAGCGGTCGCAGCGGGGGGGACCCCGGTCCGCGCGTGGCGGTCGCTTGTGCCAAACCTCCCCAAGGCGCGCGGAACATACCATCAGCGCATACCGTGGCTCCGCCCGGGTTGCCGATCGCCGGTTCGGGCCCGGTGACGGTTGTCGCTTGAGCATTGACCCGTACATGGCATAGTCTGTGCGGCAAGAGTCGCCGGCCCCTGCGCGCGGCACTCGGGTGAGAGATGGTCAGATCAGTAGCCGATAGGGCATTCCTTCCTGCGAAGTCACTCTTCGAGCAGGTCGGCAACATGATGATCTTGACCGGCAAGACGATCGTGTCTGCCGCCCGGCCGCCCTACCCGTACGGCGGCGAGTTCATCTCCCAGTTCCTGTTCGCCCTCCAGCTCTGCTGGTTCCCGATGATGATCTCGACGATCGCCTTCGGGTTCGGCGCCCCGGGGCTCCAGGCCGCAAACTTCCTGTCCCTGTTCGGCGCCCTCGACCGGCTCGGGGGCTTTTTCATCCTCGCTTCGGTCCGCGAGTTCGCACCGTTCGTGACCGCGGTCGTCGTCGCCGGCGTCGCCGGCACCGCGATCACCGCCGACCTTGGCGCTCGCAAGATCCGCGAGGAGCTGGACGCGCTCCAGGTGCTCGGGGTCGACCCGATCAAGAACCTGGTCGTGCCCCGGTTCTTGGCGTTGATGCTGATCACCGGCCTGATGGACATCTACGCGGTGCTGTTCGGCATCTCCGGCGGCATCTTCGCGGAGATCGCCTACGGCCAGCCGCTCGGCGGGTTCATCGCTACCTTGTTCACGAACGCCTCGGTCACGGACCTCTGGGGGTCGGTCCTCAAATGCACCATGTTCGGCGCGGTCATCGCCGTCGTCTCGTGCTACTACGGGATGAATGCGTCCGGTGGCGCTGAGGGTGTGGGGCGGGCCGTCAACGTCGGCGTGGTCGTTGCCTTCCTGGGCGTGTTCGCGTTCAATTACGTCTTCACCCAGACCCTGCTTGCCACCCACCCCGAGATCTCGGTGATCAAGTAATGCAGGGCTGGATGGCGATACCACGCGACTGGCTGGCGTCTTTGGGCGAGATCGCGCGCTTCTCAGGCCGGGTCATGGGCCTGGTCTACTCGGGCCGCGTGTTCCGGTTCTTCGGCGAGGCGCTGCGCCAGGCCGGCATCTTGATCCTTGGTTCGGCAATGGTGATCTGGGGGCTGACCTTCATCCTCGGCCTGCAGTGCGGGATCGAGGGCGCCTACTTCTCCCGTTCGGTGGGCGCGCCCTCGAATGCCGGGACGTTCGCCGCCTGGTGCGATTTGCGTGAGGTGATCCCGTACGCCTTCGGCTACATGATGGCCGCCAAGGTCGGCACCGGGATCGTCGCCGAGATCGGCGCGATGCGGATCTCCGATGAAGTCGATGCGCTCGAGGTGATGGGCGTCAACCCGATGATCTTCCTCTGCGCGACGCGCCTCTTGGCCGCCTGGATCACCCTGCCGTTCATCTACCTGGTCGGGATCGGCGTCGGCTTCATCGCCTCCTACCTGGCGGTGGTCGAGCAGGTGGGAGAGGTCTCCGCCGGCGGTTACTTCCTGATCTTCTGGATGTTCCAGAACCCTCCCGACCTGATCTTCAGCGTCATCAAGGGGATGGCGATGGCGACGGTGATCGTCCTGGTCGGCTGCTACTACGGATACACGGCCTCGGGCGGGCCCGTCGGGGTCGGAACCGCGACGGCGAAGTCGATGGTCTTGAACATTGTCCTGGTCCACATCATCGGCATGATGGGGACGCTTGTTTTCTGGGGCGCCAATCCGCGCGCACCGGTTGGTGGATAGGAGAGAGAGATTGGCCAAGCCAAAGATTCACGATCAAGAGGAAGCGGAGGCCGCGGCGGAGGCCCAGGCTGAGGCCGAAACCGAGGAGGAGTCGTTCGCCGAGGACGTCGACTACGGCGAGGACGGGGATCACGAGGAGTACGTCGAGCCGCTGCCCGAGCTGGGCGAGCTGCACAAGGACTACATCGTCCCCGGCGTTGCCTCGGACGACATGCACCCCTACAAGTGGCACACCGGCCGCAAGCGCGACCACGGCGGCGAGGACGCGATCGAGGTCATCGACTGCGTCAAGCAGTTCGGGCGGATGCGAATCCAAAACGGCCTGAACGTCGGCATCCCCGACGACATGATCTCGATGCTCCTTGGCCCGTCGGGCACCGGCAAGAGCGTCCTGATCAAGCTGATCGTCGGACTGCTCTACCCGGATTCGGGCGACATCCTCGTTCATGGCGAATCGGTCCCGAACATGACCGACGACGAGCTCTTCGAGATGCGCAAGAAGTTCGGCCTGCTCTTCCAGGACGGCGCGCTGTTCGGCTCGATGAACATCTACGACAACACCGCTTTCCCGCTGCGCCAGCACACCGACAAGTCGGAGGAGGAGATCGGGGAGGTCGTCAACAAGCGGCTCAACGAAGTCGGCCTCGCCACCGCGGCGGAGAAGATGCCGAACGAGCTCTCGGGCGGCATGCGCAAGCGCGCCGGCTTCGCCCGGGCACTCGTTCTCGACCCGTCGATCGTGTTCTTCGACGAGCCCGACTCAGGCCTCGACCCCGTTCGCACGGCGCTTCTCTGCGAGCTGATTCGCGAGATCCACGAGGAGAACGGCGGCTGCTACATGGTGATCAGCCACGACCTGGGCACCGCCCGGCGGATCGCCGACTTCATCGCCGTGCTCTGGAAGGGGCGGATCGTCGAGTCCGGCCTTTCGTCGGAGCTGTTCGACTCCGACAACGAGTTTGTCTCCCAGTTCTTGAATGCGGAGACCATCGGCCCGTTGGCGATGGACTAGGCAGCTCCTTACGACGCTCAGCTCTACGGGTCCAAGGCGGTCACTCCGTGCCCACCGGGGGACGGGCTTCCATGCCCTGCCGAGGTGGGCATCCATGCCCCCTCGGGTGACCCCCCGTTGGACACGAAGTGACCACCTCGGAGTTGGTGGCGTCCCGGTTAGCTTGCGTGCGTAGGCTGACTCGGTGATGAGGAGCGTTTTCGCACGCGTGGGGACTTGGTGCGTCCAGCGCCCGGCCCTGGTGATCGCACTGGCGGTGCTGCTCGCGATCGTCGGTGCCGTGGGGGCAGCCTCGCTGAAGCCAAACGGGCAGGTCGAAACGCTGGTCGACCGCGGGTCGGACACGTTCCAGGACACCGAGCGGTTCTACGAGAAGTTCGGCGACGAGCCGATCTACGTCCTGGTCAAGGCGGATCTGGAGCAGCTGATGCTCACCGACGACCTGGGCCGGCTCCTGAACCTCGAGGGTTGCCTCGCCGGCACCGTCCCAGCCGATCAGCTTGCCGAGGGGGTGCCCACGCCGCCGGTATGCGGGGAGATCGCGGACGCGACTCCGGCCCACGTCGTGTTCGGCCCCGCGACGTTCCTGAACCAGGCTGTCGAGCAGTCGAAGGCCGTCTTCCAGGAGCAGGCGACGGCGGTAGAGATCGGGGGTCGCAAGGCGTTCGCGCGTGCCTATCGCACCGCGCTTCGGGACGGCCTCGGCAAGGCCGAGGCAGAGGCGGCTGGGGCGGCGGCCCAGGGTCAGGTCGAGTCGGAGTTCGAGGCGACCTTGCGACGGATCGCCGTTCAGACAGGGCTGACCGGATTTCCGTCGCTGGACAGCCCGAGCTTCGTCTCGTCGGTCGTCTTCGACTCCCGCTTTACCGACGGACGCCCGAAGTCGAAGTTCTCCTTCCTGTTCCCGTCGTCTGGCTCGGCGCTCATCTCCGTTCGCCTACGCCCGGAGCTGACCGAGGTCGAGCGGATCGACGCGATCGGGCTGATCAGGCAGGCCGTCAGCGATCCGGCCTTCGAGATCAAGGGCGGCTCGTACGTGGTGAGTGGCGCCCCCGTGATCGCCGACGGGCTGACGCGCGAGATCGAGAGCGAGGTCATCGTCCTGCTGATCGGCGCCCTGGCGATGATGGCCTTGGTCCTCGCGCTCGTCTTCGTCCCTCCGCTGCGCTTGTTGCCGCTGCTGATCGGCGTCGTTGCCGGCGCGCTCGCCTTCGGGTGCCTGGCCCTGTTCGGCGGATCGCTGACGATGGCGTCGATCGCTGGCCTGCCGATCCTGATCGGGCTGGCGGTGGACTACGCGATCCAGCTTCAGGCGAGGTTCGGCGAGGCGCGGTCGAACGGCTCTTCAGCGGCGCGCGCGGCCGCTGAGGCGGCCGCGAAGGGCGGGCCCGTGATCGCGGCCGCGGGGGTCGCAACCGCGGCGGGTTTCACGGTCCTACTGCTCTCGCCGATCCCGATGATCCGGTCCTTCGGCTTGCTGCTCGTCGCCGGGATCGTGATCGCCTTCATCCTGGCCATGACCGCCGGGCTCGCGCTGCTCTCGATGACGGGCGGCGCGGGCACGTCGAGTGTCGAGAAACGTCGCGCATTGGGTCGTTTCTCGACACTCGGCGAGAAGTGGCAGGGACGGATGGGGCGATCGCGAGCTACCGCCGCACCGGCGCGCCGCAGGCTCGGGGCGCTCGCGACGGCGGTTCGCACCCGGCTGGGCGCGCTTGGCCCCCGCTCCCTTGCCGCGTCGATCGCGATGCCGGGCAGGATCCTGACGGCGGCGTCCGTGCTCGCGTTGGCCGGGTGGGTGGCCGGCACCCGCACGGAGGTGATCAGCGATTTCCGCGAGCTGGTACCGGGCAACCTGCCGGAGCTCAAGAACGTGGACGTCGTCGAAGAGGAGACCGGCTCCACAGGCCAGTTCGCGGTGGCGGTGACCGGCGACGACGTCACGAGCCCCGAGGTGATCGCCTGGATGGCGGACTTCCGCAGGCGGGCGCTGGCCGAGGGTGGCGCCGAGGTCGAGTTCCCCACCTGTCGCGAGGAGGGGATCGAGCTTTGCCCGGGTCCGTCGCTGGACACGTTGTTCACCAGCGGCATCCCGGACAGCCGGCGAGTCGCAGGCCTCCTGGAGCTGATTCCCGCCTACTTCCTGCAGGCGCTGATCGAGGTCGACCTGGAGGCGGGGACGTTCGGCGACACCGCGGTCCTGCAGTTCGGTATCCGGGTGATGCCGTTTGACGAGCAGAAGGAGCTGATCGATCGCGTGCGGGCGGAGGTGGATTCGCCCGACGCCGAGGTCGCGCTGCCGGATGGGGTGGAGGCGGCGGTTGTGGGTCTTCCCGTCCTCGCTGCCGACGCCAACGCGGCGCTCGGCTCCAACCGGTACCTGCTGACGATCGCCGGGTTGATGGCCGTCGCGCTCGTCCTGCTCCTCATCTACCGCTCGTGGCAGCGTGCGCTCATCCCCCTGATCCCGGTGGTGCTCGCGCCAGGCTGGTCGGCGTTGGTGCTTGAAGGGGCGGGTGTGCCCCTGAATCCGATGTCGGCGACCTTGGGCGCGCTGGTGATCGCGATCGCCACGGAGTTCAGCGTCCTTTTGTCGTCTCGCTATTGGGAGGAGCGCGGGCAGGGAGCATCCGTGGGCGAGTCGCTGCGCCGCTCCTACGCCCGGACCGGCGCGGCCGTGATGGCGTCCGCGATCACCGCGATCGCCGGCTTTGCCGTGCTGGCCGTCGCCGCGCCGATCCAGGCGGTCTTCGGTGGGGAGGCGATTCGGATGTTGACCCAGTTCGGGTTGGTCGCGGTCGTCGACCTCCTCGTGGCGCTCGCGGGGGTCCTCTTGGTTTTGCCCGCGGTGCTGGTCTGGGCCGAGAACGACTTCGCGATCGCGCGTCGCACCCTGGGCCGGCTGCGCGGGCGAGCGGCGCTTCCGCAGGAATGACCGAGGCACGCCGCCCGGGAGAGGAGCCGCCTGAGGGCGAGCCGCGTCCACCCGGCGCCCGCTACCCGCTGATCGTCGGCCTGGCGTTCGTGGCGCTGATCGCGTACGCGACGCTCAACACGATCCGCAACGAGGAGACGGGGCTGCTCGGCACCGACGCCACCGAGCCTGGCTCGGCCCTGGCAGAATTCGCGGTCCCGGATGCGCGCGGCGAGCTGGTGGGCGATGCGAACGTGTACCAGGACGATTGCGAGAGCGGGCGGAACCCCTGCCCCGCGGAAGACAGGCGGGTCCCCGCATGCCTGATCGAGGAACGTGACGTGCTGCGGGTATGCGACTTCTTCGACAAGCCGCTGGCGATCTCGTTTTGGTTCACGAGGGGTGGCGACTGCCTCGTCGAGCAGGACGAGTTCGATCGCGTCGCGTCGCGATACTCCGACCGCATGAACTTCCTCTCGATCAACGTCCGGGACGAGATCGAAGACGTGAGGGAGATCATCGCCGAGCGTGGCTGGCAAGTGCCCGTGGGCTGGGATCGCGACGGCGCGGTCTCGAATGTCTACGGCGTGGGAATCTGCCCCACCCTGGCCCTTGCCTTTCCGGGCGGGATCCTGTCGGGCGCAACGTTTGGAAGCGACCGCTTCAAGGAAGCCGCCCTGACGGCTGCCTTCGACGACTTGATCGCCGAGTCGAACGCACGCGCTGAGGCGGTCAGGTGACCTGATGCCCGACGCGGAGACCACTCGGGGCTGGGTCGCTCCGGAGCTCGCTCGCGAGTTCGAGGGGGTCGGGATCTACTCGCTCGTCGTTGACCGCGGATCCGGCCGTAGCCCCCGCGAGGTCAAGGATCGGCTCCGGGAGCTTGCCGGCCGGTTCTCCGGCGCCCAGGTGGTGAACATGCGCCATCAGGCGATCCCGTGGGCCTACCGCGTCTTCTTTCGCCAGATCGGGCTCGACCCGGACGAGCAGCGCACCCCCGTCGAGGAGGTGGCTCTGAGGCGCATGCGAGACGGCGGGTTCAAGAGCAAGAACCTGCTTGACGACGCGCTGACCATCGCGATCGCCGAGACGAGCGTGGCGCTGCGCGCGTTTGACGCCGATCGAGTCGACGGTGTGGTCGGGCTGCGCCTGACGGAGCCGGGTGAGGAGTTCGAGGGCCGGCGCGGGGCGCTGCCGCCCGGAACCCTGGTGATAGCCGACCAGATTCGTCCCCTGGGGCTCCTGTTCGGCGCCACCGCCGACGGGCGAGGGGTCGACCCGAAGACGAGGCGAATGCTGCTCTGCGCTCTCAGCGTGAGGGGGGTGCCTGACATCGCGGTGCAGGAGGCGTTGTGGCTCGCGTCTGAGGTGCTCAACGTCTAGACTCTGTCTCGACCCCATGCTTCTCGAAGCGCAACGACCGCAGCCACTCGTCACCCAACCCGACGAAGCGCTGTTGCGCGACGAGTTGCGGCGGCAGATCGCCCGGCTCGAGAACCAGCTCTCAGAGCTTTGGGCCGGCGCCTTTCCGCGCCGCGGGTTCGAGTGGAAGGTCGGGGCGGCCGGCGGTCCTCGCATCCTCGGGGCCGCGGAGCTGGAGCGTGTTCGCGATGCCCTGGTTGTCAGGGTGCGGGAGGCGCAGATCGAGCTTGGGCGCCGAGCTGACGTAGAGGAGGCAAATCGCGTTCTCGTTGAGCGCATGATCGCCGATCCGGATGATTATCGCTGGGTCCGGGTTTCCAACGAGGACGTCGGCGAGCGGGAGTGCAAGCACTGGCACGCGCGCCCCCGCTGGGGGTTCGTCGGGATGCTGCTCGGCTGGTGGCGCGTAAAGCTCTCAAGCGGCTGTCCCTTAGCCCTCGGGGCGCCCGTGGGCGTCCCGCACCAAATCTCCTCTCTTGGCGAAGAAACGTAAGAAGCGCCGGCCGCGCCGGCCTCGCGAGCCCCTGATGACAGCGTCGCAGGCCACGCAGCCGCAGGCCCTCAAGGCAGGCACGGCACGGTCCTCGCGTCGCTCGCACGAGGAGCGGCCCCCGGCGCTCTGGGGCTCGTTCCCGCTGGTCGAGCTGTGCATCCTGGTCGGCCTCGTCCTGCTCCTGGTGGGGTTCATCGGCGGCGGCGATCGCGGCCCCGTCCTGGTCTTGGCCGGTTTGGCGTTGGCCTCGATCGGCGGCTTTGAGCTTGCGATCCGCGAGCACTTCTCGGGATTCCGCTCCCATTCGACGCTCCTGGCTGGAATCCCTGCGGTCGCGACTCTTGCCGGCCTGTTCTACCTCGGCCCGGATTCGCTGCCGCCGCTGGCCCGGGTCGCCGTCGCGCTCGCCGTCGGCGCCGCCTCGTTGTGGATTCTCGTTCGGATCTTCAGGCAGAAGGCGGGCGTGTCGATGAAGCTGCGCTAGCGGGTGGGCGGATCAGGAGTGGATGATGCCGCGCTTGGCGTCAAGCTCCGAGGCCAGAAGCGAGCGTTGCCGGAGGGTGAGACGACCGAGCTGGCGGTTCTCGGAGAGGTTCATGGAATCGAGGAACTTGCGGGTCCGTGTGCGTCCCCAGCGCCGTTGGCTTCGCATCAGCTCCCCGACGGACATGGTCTCGACCTCCCAGGGGCACTCTCGCACCACCTCCGCAGCGTCGAGGGCCCCGCTCAGCACCCCCCGCTTCAGCGCTGCGCGGGCCAGCCTCACCCGGTTGGCCTCGGCCAGGGCCTCCATGTGCTGGGGCATGTGAGTTTGCGGGATCTGGGCATGGGCGATCGCTGTGGCAGCGTCCATCGTCACTCCTCCTGTTGAGTGCTCGGGGTCAATCGGGATCTGGCGCACGACATCCGCAGGCGCATGGTCGATGACCAGCCTGAAGCGGCACGGGATCGGAGTGGCTTCCAATCCTGTTTTGCTCCCTCCCCCGGATGCGTCGGGGCGCAATTGGCAACCTACGGAATCGTCACCCCAAGCGCGAACTTCAACCCCCCGTCAGCCGCTGCGTCACCCGCTAAGAGCAGCTTTTTCTTCGTCGCTAACGACTTGTTCACAATTGGACAAGTCATAACTACCCATCTCGGGGTAGTTCGGGGAACGTCGCGATCGTCGCCCCGAAAATCTCAAGCGCCCGGTCGAGATGGGACCGGTCGTGCGTCGCCATGAGCGAGGTCCTGAGCAGCGCCTGCCCCGGCGGGACGGCAGGGTGGATCGCGACGTTCGTGTACACGCCGGCGTCGAACAGCGCCTTCCAGAGCAGGACCGCCTGCCAGTCCTCCCCGACCAGCACCGGCACGACGGGGGTGTTCGCCTCGGAGCCGTCCGGCAACCTGCCCGGCTCGACGACCACCAGGCCCAGATCCCGGAAGCCTTGCCGCAGATAAGCGGCATTGTCCAGGACCGCCGCCATCAGGGCGGGCCCGTCCTCCCGGATCACGCGCAGCGCGGCGAGCGCGGCGCCGACCGCTGCGGGCACGGCGGATGCGGTGAAGATGAACGGCCGGGAGGAGATTCGAAGGTAGTCGATCACCTCGGCCGACCCCGCTATGAACCCGCCGCACGATGCCAGGCTCTTCGAGAAGGTCCCCATCCGCAGGTCCACGCGATCCTCCAGGCCGAACAACTCACAGGCGCCCGCGCCGCGCGCGCCCAGGACGCCGACCGCGTGCGCCTCGTCCACCATCAGGCGCGCCCCAAAGCGCTCGCAAAGCGCGACGATCGCCGGGAGGTCACAGAGGTCGCCCTCCATCGAGAAGACGCCGTCGACCACCACAAGGACGCCGCCACCATCGCCGGCCGCGCGCTCCAGCATCTTCTCCAGCTTCGGCATCTGGTTGTGGCGAAACGGCCGCAGCTTGGCGCCGGAGATCCGGACGCCGTCCAGGATCGAGGCGTGGTCGGCCGAGTCGCAGATCACGGTGTCGCCCGGCGCGAGAATCGTCCCCAGGCAACCCAGGTTCGCCTGGTGTCCGGTGGTGAAGACGATCACGTCATCCGTCCGCATCCAGTCGGCGAGCCCCTCCTCCAGCTCGACGTGAAGGGGGGTCGTCCCGTTTAGGAACCGGGATCCGGTCAGGCCGGTGCCGTACCGCTCGAGCGCGTCGCGAGCCCCCTGCTTGACGCGCTCGTCGCCCGTCAGGCCCAGGTAGTTGTTCGATCCGAGCATCACCTTCTCCGCGCCCTCGACCTCCATCAGGGGTCCCGCCTCGGACTCGATCAGGCGAAAGTAGGGAAGGACGCCGGCGCTGCGGGCTGCCTCCAGCTGCTCCGAGCGGTCGTGATTGCGAGTCTTGGCGAAGAGGTCGGTCGCTGCTTGGGCGCTTTCCGGCATGTTCAGAGTGTTCCAGAGGGCCGCGGACCGATGCAGCCGGTAGCGTGGTCGCCCGATGCCGCTCGTGATTCGTGAACTCGACGGTCGCCGCGACCGGGACCGGTTCATCGAGGTGCCCTTCGTCCTGAGAGCCGGTGACGCGCAATGGGTCCCGCCCCTGCGCTTCGAGCGTCGCGCGTTCCTGAATCCGAAGAAGAACCCGTGGTTCGACCACGCGAAGGCGCAGCTCTTCCTGGCGGAGCGCGACGGGCGGGCCGTGGGCCGGATCAGCGCCCACATCGACTACCGCTGGGACGAGTACCAGGGGGGGAGCGACGGTTTTTTCGGTTTTTTCGACTCGGAGGAGGACGGGGAAACCGCCAAGGCGCTGGTCGAAACGGCGGTCGCCTGGGTGAGGGACCAGGGGCGCGAACGGATTCTGGGCCCGATGGACTTCACCACCAACGACGAATGCGGCCTCCTGATCGAGGGCTACGACGAGCCATCGATGATCCTCGAGCCCTGGCACCCTCCGTACTACCGCCGGCTGCTCGAGGCGCAGGGGATGAGCAAGACGATCGACCTCCAGATGTGGGAGCTCTACTTCGGTGATCTCAAGGAAGGCGAGCAGTTCACGCCGATGATTCACGCGGCCGCCAAGCACTCGCGGGAGCAGGGCGTGACGGTCAGGCCGATGCGCAAGCGTGACATGGAGGCGGAGATCACGCGGTTCATGGAGGTCTACAACGTCGCCTGGGGACGCAACTGGGGCTTCGTCCCGATCACCGAGGAAGAGGTCCGCTTCCAGGCAAAGAACCTGAAGCCGGTGTTGGACGAGAACTGGGCGATGATCGCCGAGAAGGATGGGGCGGTGGTCGGCGCCGCGCTGACCCTGCCCGACGTCGAGCAGGCGCTGGCGAAGATGAATGGCAGGCTCTTCCCGACGGGATGGTGGCACTTCGTGCGCCGCAAGCGCTACATCGATCGCTTGCGGGTCTTCGCGCTGGGCGTCTTGCCGGAACACCAGCACTTGGGCGTCGCGGCGGCCCTCTATGAGCGTCATCTGGAGTCGGCTCAGGACCCCGGGCCGTCGGGCGGCCACATGGGCTGGATCCTGGAAACGAACAAGCCCATGAACCGCGCGATGGAGGGCATGGGCGGCCGCGTGGTCCAGCGCTACCGGATCTACGAGCGGGCTTGCGCCGCCGATCCATTTACACTGCGGAGGCATTGATGGAAGAGGTCTTGGAGGCAGAGGCGATCGAGGAAGACACCGCGGGCGCCTCCGCGGCCTTGCCCGCTGCCGCGCCGGCAGCGGAAGTAGCCCCGTTCAGGAATGAGGCCCGCACCGTTGCGATCGCCGCCGCCGGCGGAGTCGTGGCCGGTGCAGCCACCGTCGCCGTCGTCAAGGCCGCAGGCCGCGCGGCGGCCCCGAAGCGCTCCAAGCGCCGATTCGGTCGCAAGCAGGAGGTCGTCGCCAGCCGCTCGTTCCTGGTCGACGTCCACATGCTCGGTAACCGTTGAGCGCGTCCCGAGCGCTGGAAGTCGAGGTCCGGCCCCCGTGCCCCTATCGGCTGCCAAGGCGCGGGCGCGGCGACCGGGTGATGCGACTGGAGCGGGGCGTTCTGAGCAGGCCCCTGCGGATCGCTTGCCATGAGGTCACGGTCCATGCCTGGCAGCGCCGCGACGGTGCCGTAGCTTTCCGGGCGGTTGCCGGCGCGCCGACCGAGATCCTCGAGGAAGCGATCGCGCGGATGCGTTTCGCCCTCGCCGTCGATGATGACCTGCGCCCGTTCTACGCGGAGTTCAAGCGGGATGAGTTCCTCGGTCCCGCGATTCGACGCCGGCCATGGCTGCGGCCCACGCGCCGCCCGTTCGCCTGGGAGGCGCTCTGCTGGGCGATCACCGAGCAGCTCATCGAGTCCTCCCGCGCGGCGCAGATCCAGCGCCGGATCGTGCGCAGGTGGGGCCTGGGGTCGGTGCCGTCCCCTGCCGTGATCGCCGGTCTCGCCCCTGCGGAGCTCGCCGCCTGCGACCTCTCACCGTCCCGTTCGGTGGCGCTCATCAAGTGCGCTCGCGAGGTCGCCGCGGAGCGTGCCGATCCCGCGAATCGAGACCACGACCGGCGATTTCTGCGCTTCGCTGAGGTTGGCCCCTGGACGCTCCAGTGTCTCGGGCTGTTCGGCCGGGGCGAGGCGGACACCCTCCCCGCCGGCGACCTCGCGTACGTGAAGCTGGTGGCGGTCGCGAGCAGGCTCGGCCGTCGCGCGATGGTCTCGGAGATCGAGGACTTCTACGCTCGCTACGCCCCGTATCGCGGATTGGCCGGGATCTTCAGCCTGAGCCACTACGCCGGCTCCCAATCCCTTGCCCGCGGCCTGCCGATGGCCCCGGACCACTACGCGGACGCGGCGTAGGCCGCCCCCCGGGTTACTCCGGCACCGTGCCCGGCAGGAGGTCGTTGGTCAGCGCCTGGGAGGCGTCGGGCCGCGACTCCAGGATCCCCTCGTCGGTCAGGAAGCCGCCGAACTCATCCCACTGCTGCACGCTCATGTAGCCGAACGGCCGCTTGCTCTTCGGCATGAGCAGATCCAGTGTCGCATCGATCTCGGCCGCGGTCAGCTTCGGGTCCAGCCCGTCGCCCGCTGCGATCACGGCATCGGTCGCCGCTTCGGGATCCTCCAGGGCCTCCTGGGTCCCGCGCTCCAGCGCGGCGATGAACAGGCGAATGGCTTCGGGGTCCTCCACGAGGCGATCCTCGTTGGCCACCAGCACCAGCTCGTCGTAGGTCGGGATCCCGAGCTTGTCGACCGGCAGAACCCTCGGGTTCTCGCCCCGCTCGGCCAGGTCCACGCCTTCGATGTTGCGGAAGCCGCCAAGCATCGCGTCCGCCCGTCCGGAGAGGACGGCCGGCAGGAGCCCCAGCCCGACGTTCTCCGTCATGACCTCGGAGCGGTCGATCCGCTCCTGGCGCAGGATCGCCTCCAGGAAAGCCTCCTGGTAGGGAATGCCGGCGGTGGCCAGCGTCTTGCCGCGCAGGTCGGACGGATCGCGGATACCCGCATCCGGCAGCGAGATCAGCGACGTCAGCGGCGATGGAACCAGGGCGGCGACCGCGACCACCGGCAGACCCTGGTCGCGGGCTATCAGGACCTCGGGCTCGTAGGAGATCGCCAGGTCGACCCGGTCAGCCGCGACCAGCTTGATCGGCGCGGCCGGGTCGGAGGGGATGCGGGGCGTCACCTCGAGGCCCGCCTCCTCGAAAGCCCCGCTCTCGATTCCCTGGTAGATGCCGGCGTGGTCGGGGTTCACGTAGAAATCCAGCGCGAGGTCGAATGACACGGGTTCAACCGCGCCGGGCCGTTCTTGCTTTTCACCACAAGCGGCCAGGGCGAGCGTCGCGATCACGGCCAGGCTTGCGGCGCGGGTTCGGGTGACTGGTTCTCTCAACTCGGCTCCTCCATTCATCAATCAACGCTCTTTCCCCACCACGACACCCGCCGCTCGACGAGCGAGAGCAGGCCGAAAAGGGCGAGCGAGTACACCGACAAGACGACGACGGCCGCGAACACGCGGGCGGTCAGGAGGTTGGCCTGGGCCTGCCGGATCACATGGCCCAGGCCCTCGTCGGCGCTCACGAACTCGCCGAAAACCGCCCCGATCGCGGCGATCGCGACGGCGATCTTCGCGCCGCTCAAGAAGTGGGGGAGGGCAGCAGGGAGCTCCAGGCGCCTCAGGATGGCCAACCGATCCGCGTCCAGGGTTCGCATCATCCGGACGGCAGCGGGATCCACGGCTCGCAGGCCGTCGAGCGTTGCGACCGTGATCGGGAAGAAGCAGATCAGCGCGATGATCGCGAGCTTGGGCCCGATGCCGAAGCCGAGCAAGATCACCAGCACGGGGGCGATCGCGACGATCGGGGTCGTCTGCGAGGCGACGACCAGCGGATAGAAGGCGTGGCGCAGAGTGCTTGACAGGTGCATGGCGATCGCGAAGGCGATGCCGACCGCCACGGCGATCGCGAGGCCCAGCCCGATCTCCTGAATCGTGATCCAGGAATTGTCGAGCAGCAACTCCCGGTCCTGCCAAAGCGATTCGCAGATCTCCGATGGAGCGGGTACGAGCACGGTGCCGGCGGACTCCCGGATGCCCAGGATGTCCGCGATCAATCCCGTCTGCGCGCCCGCTTCCCAGATCCCAAGGAGAGCCAGCACGACGGCGGCAGGGAGCACGAACCGGATCATCGGGAGCCCGCCTGCAAGGACTCGAGCGCCTGCTCTCTGAGCGTCGTAAAGGAGGCGTCCGTCACGGCAGCGGTCCGCTCGGGATCGCGCGGCGAGGGTGGCTGGAGCTCCGTCACCAGGCGGGCGGGGCGGGAGGAGAGGATCACCACTCGGTCGCACAGGTAAAGCGCCTCCTCGACGTCGTGCGTGACCAGCACCACGGTCCGCGCCTCCGCGCTCAGCGCCCCGGCCAGCCACTCCTGCATTTCGCCCCTCGTGATCGCATCAAGGGCTGCGAAGGGCTCGTCCAGGAGCAGCACCGGCTTGCCGGCCAGCAGCGTTCGCAGGAAGGCGACGCGCTGGCGCATTCCTCCCGAGAGCTGGTCAGGCCGCGAGCGGGCGAACGCCGCCAATCCGAAGCGATCGAAGAGTGGCTGCGCGCGCTCACGCGCCGCTCGTTTCGAGTCCCCCTGATTGCGCGGAGCGATACAGGTGTTGTCGAGGGCGGAGAGCCAAGGCAGGAGCAGATCCCGCTGCGGCATGTAGGCGCAATGCGCCAGGCGCCCCGGCACGCTGTGATTCCCGGCGACGGCCACCGTGCCCACGGTCGGCTCCTCCAATCCGGCCATCAGCTCGAGGAGCGTCGACTTGCCGCAACCCGATGGCCCGACGAGGCCCAGCGTCTCATCGCTCGCAACGCTCAGGTCCAGGTCGTCGAGGACCCGAAGCTCGCCGAAGGCATGGCTTAAGCCGGCGATCTCGATCGTGGCGCTTGTCATCTCTCCCTTCGCGCGCATTACCGCACAGGTTCGGTGGGTCGGCGCCGGGTGGAGTCAGGCGCGATCTCAGCCCGCTTGCCCGCGAGCACCCCTGTCTGGGTATCGGGGAGTCTAGATCAATCGTTCGCCGTGTCTATGGCGTGCCGGTGTATCCGTCCGCGTAGCACGGGCCGCCGTCGCAGACGTCAACTACTTTGCCGCCGATCCGAAGGAACTCGGACTTCTGTACGCGCGCGTTGGGGTCGCCGCGTGGATGC
>JALZKA010000035.1 GCA_030859475.1 Actinomycetota bacterium | reverse complement strand
CTCACGCTGATGTCGGAGTCGCTGCGAAACGACGGCCGCGTCTGGGTCCCGCGCGACCCCGACGAGGGCCGCGAGCCCCAGGAGGTCCCCGAGGCCGAGCGCTACTACTTCCTCGAGGAGCGCTACCCGCGGTTCGGCAACCTGGTGCCCCGCGACGTGGCCTCGCGCGCGGCGAAGATCGTCTGCGACGACGGGCTCGGCGTCGGTCCGACCGGCCGCGCCGTGTACCTCGACTTCCGCGACGCAATCGCCGAACGTGGCGCCCACGCCATCGAGGAGCGCTACGGAAACCTGTTCGAGATGTACGAGCGGATCACCGGCGCGAGCCCTTGGAGCACCCCGATGATGATCTATCCGGCCCCCCACTACTCGATGGGCGGGCTCTGGGTGGATTACGAGCTGCAGACCACGATCCCCGGCCTTTTCGCGATCGGCGAGGCGAACTTCTCCGACCACGGGGCGAACCGCCTCGGAGCAAGCGCGATGATGCAATGCCTGGCCGACGGCTACTTCATCGCCCCGCACACGGTGACCAACTTCGTCAGCGGCATCTCCGACCGCGTATCGACCGGCGACCCCGCCTTCGAGACAGCCGAGCGCGACGTGCGCGAGCGAGTCGACCGCCTGCTGGGCGTCGGCGGCAAGACCCCGCAGACCGTGTTTCACCGCGAGCTGGGAGAGGTCATGCTGGACCGCTGCGGAATCACGCGGGACGCGGAAGGGCTGCGCGGGGCGCTCGGAAAGGTCCGGGAGATCCGCGACGCGTTCTGGTCAGACCTTCGAATCGAGCCCGGCGATCAGGGCATCAACCAGACGCTCGAGAACGCGAGCAGGATTTCCGACTTCCTGGAGCTCGCCGAGCTGATGTGTCACGACGCGCTAATGCGGGAGGAGTCGTGCGGCTGCCACCTGCGCGAGGAGCACCAGACAGACGAAGGCGAGGCGGTGCGCGACGACAAGCGCTTCGCGAACGTGCAGGTCTGGGAGTGGCAGGGCGAGGGCGAGCAGCCGACGGTCGCCACCGAGGACCTGCGCTTCGAGCACATCGAACCGGTCACGAGGGACTACAGGTAGCGGATGGAGGTCAAGCTCGACATCTGGCGCCAGGCGGACTCCGCCAGCGAGGGCGCGTTCGAGCGCCACGAGGTGGAGATCGACGGCGACGCGTCGTTTCTGGAGATGCTCGACGTGCTGAATGACCGTCTCGTGTCCGAGGGCAAGCGCGCGATCGCATTCGACCATGACTGCCGCGAGGGGATTTGCGGGACGTGCTCCCTGGTGATCGCCGGCACGCCCCACGGCCCCCGGCAGGTGACGAGCTGCCAGATCTACATGCGCGACTTCGAAGACGGTGCGGAGCTCACGGTCGAGCCGTTTCGCTCGACCGCGTTCCCGGTTCTGCGCGACCTGATCGTCGACCGGTCGGCCCTCGACCGCGTCGTCGAGGCCGGCGGCTACATCTCCGTCAACGCCGGTCCGAAGCCGGAGCCGAACTCGCTGCCGGTCCATCCGGAAACCCAGGAGGCGGCGATGGACGCGGCGATCTGCATCGGCTGCGGCGCCTGCGTCGCGGCGTGCCCGAACGGCTCGGGGATGCTGTTCACCGGCGCCAAGGTGACCCACCTGAACCTGCTTCCCCAGGGCGAGCCGGAGAGCCACCACCGCGCCCGGGCGATGGTCCGCCAGCACGACGACGAGGGCTTCGGCGCCTGCACCAACACCGGCGAGTGCCAGCAGGTCTGCCCGCAGAACATCTCGATCAAGGTGATCGGCGAGCTGAACCGCGAGTACCGCTCAGCGATGATCCACAAGCTCCGCGAGCGCGGCGGGCCGCTGGAGGCTCAATGAAGCGGCTAAGCGGCGGCGCTACTTCTTGCTGCTGGTGCGCTGTCCGCACTCCTTGAGCCCATAGCGCTCGGCGATCTTCTCGTTCTCCGCCGCCAACTCGTTGCTTCTCGTTCCAGCAGCGCCTGCCGCGTCTACGGATTCCTGCGAAGGGTCGTTTGCGAATTTCTCAAGTGCCTTCGCCCAGTCCAGCATGGCCTGCGTATTGCGCTCACGGGATCTCAGGAATTCCTTCGCACCTCCCTCGGGCGGAACTGCGAGGTCCGTCAGCTTCTTCGTGGTGGCATCGCGAAGGTCGGCGAGCTTCAGAAATCCTTTCGCAGCTGCCGAAGCCGATGCGCTCTGCGCCTCGATGGTCGTGGCGCTGCTGAGCCCTGCCAAGTTGTCGTTGATGACCCCACCAATCTCGGGGTTATTCGCCTTCTTGCAGATCGCGTCCGCCTCAGCGATGTACTCCTTCTTGGTCGGCGCAACGGGTTCGGCCGGCTCCTCCGGTGCTTCGGTGGACTCGGTCGGCGTCGCCGAGTCGTCGCCCTCGTCGGCATCGTCGTCGCCGCAGCCCGTGGCGATCAGCGCCAACGAGGCAAGCAAGAGCACCAGCATCCGCGCGCGAAACGGTCCGTTCATCTGTACCTCCCTTTGGGCCGGCATCTCTCACCCCAGCCGATGCGCGCAGCCTAGGCGCGTCGGCGGTCGAAGTCAATCGCGTTCGTTCCGAAGGACGAATCCAAACGAGTGCGGACTTGTATTCCCATAGCCCATAGAACCCCGCAGTCGCCGACGCCGAGGTTGAACCGATCAGCCGCATCGTCGCGCGCGTCCGCTCAGCGATGATCCACAAGCTGCGCGAGCGCGGCGGGCCGCTTGAGGCGCAGTAGTCCATTCTCAAAGCCGGCAGCCCTCTACCGCGACGTGATCACGTCCGTCTCGGCCGCGACCTGGTCCTCGATGCCCTTGACCCGCTCGATCGTGGTTCCGGTGCGCTCGCGCTCCCGGATCTCGAGCCGGCGGGAGAGGCGGGAGAGCGCGAAGTTGACGGCGATGAAGAGGAGCCCGACGACGATGAACACCTGAAGGGATGGTGCTCGGACCGTTGAGCCAAGCTGAACGCTGGTGACGCTCGATGCGTGGCGCACCACCTCCTGAATCGCGATGATGCTGACCAGAGTCGTGTCCTTGTTCAGCGTGATCAGCTGTGAGACGGTCGCTGGCACCATCCGCCGCAGTCCCTGCGGCAGGATCACAAACCGCATCTGCTGAAAGTAATTGAGCCCGAGCGAGGCCGCCGCTTCGCGCTGGCCGCGGTCCAGCGATTGGATCCCGGAGCGCATGATCTCGCAGAGGACGGCGGAGTTGTAGAGGACAAGGCCGAGCAGGGCACCCAGCACCAGCTCGTCCTGGAGCGCCTCGGGGAAGAACTCTGGAATCGCCTCTCCGTACGCTTCGCGCCACGACTTGGGAACCGCGAGGGCGAGATACAGGATGATGAAGATCAGCGGCAGGTTCCGCCAGACGTCGACCCAGATCCCCGCCGGCACGCTGATCAGGCGCCGATTCGAGATCCGCAACAGGGCCAGGATCAACCCGAAGATCATCGAGAAGACGATCGCGATCACGGCGATCTGAAGATTGACCAGCAGGCCTTCGAGCAGGAACCTGAAGTTGTTGCCGGTCCACAGCCACTCCCAGTTCGAAGAGTCGAAGAGGTAGCTCATCGCCGCACCGCGAAGCGTTGCTCGAGATAGCGGAAGCCGACGGTCGCCGTCACGGTGAGCAGCAGGTAGCCGACCGCCGCCCAGAGGAAGGCCTCCGTCTGGGCGGTGTCCGCCTGCACGACGCGCGCCTCCTTGAGCAGATCCGGGATCGCCAAGAGCGAGGCGCCGATGATCGCCGAGTTCTTGATCATCGCGATCACCAGGCTTGAGATCGCCGGGATCACGGACCTGAAGGCTTGCGGCAGGACGATCAGCCTCATCGCCTTGGGGTAGCTCAGGCCCAGCGAAAGAGCCGCGTCGACCTGCCCGCGGCCGACCGCGAAGACGCCCGAGCGCAAAGCCTCGGCAATGAACGCAGCCGTGTACAAGCCGAGGCTCGTCGTGCCGGCCACCCAGGCCGAGATCGGCACCCCCGCTCCCCGGAGCCCGACAAAGGCGATGATCAACAGGACCAGCAGCGGGATGTTGCGGAAGAACTCGACGTAGACGCCGCCGAGCATCCGCAACGCCCGGACCGGGGCGACGCGCAGCGCCGCCACCAGGGTGCCGACGACGATCGCGATCACGAGCGAGACCGCGACCAGCCTGAACGTCACCCAGAGGCCGGAGGCGAACTCCGGGAAGTTCTCATCAAGCACTTCCCAGAGCTCGCTCATCGCCCGACCTTCCTCATTGCCTGGTAGGTGTTGCCGCTACGTCTCGAGCGGGAACAGCTCCAGAGCCTCCTCCAGGGTCATCTCCGGTGGCCCCTGTTCCTGGTCGTCGGGGATGTACTGGCCGACCCAGTTCTCGTAGTTCTCCTCCCAGAGGCCATCCTCGATGTACTGGTCGACAGCCTCGTCAACGAACTCCTTCATCTCGGTGTCGCCCTCCGTGATACCGATTCCGTAGGGCTCCTCGGTGTAGTTGATGCCGAGCAGCGCCAGGCTGGGATCCTGAATCACCATGCCGGTGAGGATCACGTTGTCAGTCGACACAGCGTCGACGGCATCCGTTTGGAGCAGCGTGAGGCACTCCGAATAACGATCGACCAGCTTGAGGTCCGCATCGGGCGCCTCTTCCTTGATCGTCTCCTGGTAGGTCGAGCCCAGCACGGTGCAGACGCGCTGTCCGTTCAGATCGTCCAGGCTCGCGATCTCCGTGCCCTCGGGAACGAGGACGTCCCCGTTGGCGATGTAGTACGGCTCGGAGAAGTCGATCTCCAGATCACGCTCCTCGGTGATCGTCATCGTCGACAGGATCAGGTCGATCGTGCCGTCGGTGAGCAGTGGGATCCGGTTGTCCGAGGTCGCCTCGCGGAACTTCGCCTCGACTCCGAGCCGGTCCGCTATGTACTTGCCGAGATCGACGTCAAAGCCCTCGACCTCGCCGGTCTGCGGGTTGTTGACACCGAACGGAGGCACGTCGTACTTGACGCCGAGGTTGATCTCGCCGGCCTCCTGGAGCTTCCCCATCGTGGTGCCGGCTGGGAAATCCTCGACCTCGACGGTGGGTTCGTCAGTGGCTTCCTCGTCGTCGTCGTCGCCGCAAGCCGCGAACAAAAGTGCAGCCAGAACGACGGTCGCGAAGGCCAGCAGTCGCCAGCGTGTCCTCTCCATGGTGATCCTCTCTTCTCCCCCTTGGTGGTCTCGTGCTCAGTGGTGAATGATCTTGTCGACAAACTCCTTTGCTCGATCGCTCTTGGTGTTGTTGAAGAAGTCCTCTGGCGTTCCCTCCTCGACGATCTTGCCCTCGTCGATGAACACGATGTGGTCGCAGACCTCGCGGGCGAACCCCATTTCGTGCGTGACCACGACCATCGTCATCCCACCCCGCGCGAGGTCTCGCATCACATCGAGGACCTCGCGGATCATCTCCGGGTCAAGCGCCGACGTCGGCTCGTCGAACAGCATCAGCTTGGGGTCGGTCGCCAGGGCGCGGGCGATCGCGACGCGCTGCTGCTGACCGCCTGACAGATCGGCCGGATAGGCGTCCGCCTTGTCGGGGATGCCGACACGTTCGAGCAGATCGACTGCCCTCTTCTTCGCGCCGTCGCTTTGGATGCCGCCCACCTCGAGCGGCGCCAGCATGATGTTCTGGAGCACGCTCATGTGCGGGAACAGGTTGAACTGCTGGAAGACCATCCCGATCTGGGCGCGGATCTCGTAGATCTCGCGCCCCCTCGACTCGACGAGGCGGTCGTCGAAATGGATCGTGCCGGCGTCGATCGTCTCGAGGCCGTTGATGCACCGAAGCATCGTGGACTTGCCGGAGCCCGAGGGCCCCGCGATGACGACGGCCGCCCCGCGATCGATGCTGAGGTCGACCTCGTCGAGGACGACGTTCTCGCCGAAGCTCTTGCGAACTCCGGCAAGGGTCACGAGGTGGCCGTTGGCGCCCACATCGGCACCATACCCCTAGAGTTACGAATCTCGCAATCCAGGCAGCTAGGAGCCCTCATGCCCGACTCGCAGACCATCGCCGAGCCCGCCCAGAACGGCGGTGCCGCTGACCGCGACCTGATCGTCTCGAACCCCGCGACAGGCGACGTGATCGCCCGTGTTCCCCAGGCCACGGCTGCGGAGATCCGCGAAGCCGTCGCGGCCGCCCGCGCCGCGCAGCCGGGCTGGGAAGCGCTCGGCTTCGCTGGTCGGGCCAAGATCCTGAAGCGCGCTCAGAAGTGGACGATCGAGAACGCCGACCGGATCGCCGAGACGATCGTCTCGGAGACGGGCAAGACCTACGAGGACGCGCTGCTTGCGGAGGTCGCCTACGCGGCATCCGCCTACGGCTTCTGGGCGAAGCGTGCCGAGAAGTACCTGGCGGACGAGAAAGTCCGGACGCTGAGCCCGTTCGTGCTGGGCCGGAGGATGCGGGTCCGCTACGCGCCCGCGGGCGTCGTCGGGGTGATCGGCCCGTGGAACTACCCGCTGACCAACTCCTTCGGGGACTGCATTCCGGCCTTGGCCGCCGGTAACTCGGCGGTCCTGAAACCCGCCAGCCTGACGCCGCTGACCTCGCAGTTGATGCTCGAGGGCCTCGCCGAGTGCGGCATGCCGGCGGACGTTATGAAGGTGGTGGTTGGCGCTGGCAGCAGGGTCGGCAACGCGCTGATCGATGCCGTCGACTGCGTCATGTTCACCGGATCCACCGAGGTCGGCAAGAAGGTGATGGAACGGGCGTCGAAGACCCTCACGCCCGTCAGCCTGGAGCTCGGCGGGAAGGACCCGATGATCGTGCTCGCCGACGCTGAGCTCGAGCGAGCGGCCAACGCCGCCACGTACTACTCCATGCAAAACGGTGGCCAGACGTGCATCTCGGTCGAACGGGTCTACGTCGAGGCGCCCGTCTACGACGAGTTCCTCGCCAAGCTCGCCGAGAAGATCGGCGAGCTTCGTCAGGGGGTCCCCGGGGACGCGGCCACGGTCGAGGTCGGCGCGATCACTTCGCCCGAGCAGGGCAAGGTGATCG
This sequence comes from Actinomycetota bacterium, assembly GCA_030859475.1. Taxonomy (GTDB): domain Bacteria; phylum Actinomycetota; class Thermoleophilia; order Solirubrobacterales; family 70-9; genus JALZKA01. Next base: position 10,372 of record JALZKA010000035.1, on the reverse strand, counting down.
CCGACCACGTCGAGGACGCTCGGGCCAAGGGCGCCCGAATCCTCGCCGGCGGGCGCAAGGGTGACGGGCCGGGCGACTTCTATGAGCCGACCCTGATCGCTGACGCCGATCACTCGATGCTCTGCATGACGGAGGAGACTTTCGGGCCCACCCTGCCCGTGATGAAGGTCGCAAGCGCCGACGAGGCGGTGAAGCTGGCAAACGACTCCCCGTACGGCCTGCAGTCATCGGTCTGGACCAAGGACTCGGATCGCGGCCGCGAGATCGCAACGCAGCTCGAGTCCGGCGTCTGCTGCGTCAACGACGCCTGCATCAACTACGTCGCCCTGGAGCTGCCGATGGGCGGCTGGAAGGACTCGGGGATGGGCAGCCGCCACGGCGCCGACGGGATCCGCAAGTACACGCGCAAGCAGACGATCCTCGAGACGCCGCTGGCGATGAAGAAGGAGCTCCACATGTTTCCCTACTCGAAACGCAACACAGGTCTGCTCAAGCGCCTGCTCGGGATCGTCTACGGGCGGGGCAAGCGCGACTAGGCTCGGTGCGTGACGGTTCGTGATTCTCACCGCCGTGCTCGGGTTTTGCCGACTGCGACCCAATAAAGTGCGGCGCCGCAGATGCCCCGCCACGACGTACTTGTAATCGGAGCCGGGCTCGCTGGTCAGCGGGCTGCCCTCGCCGCCGCCCAGACGGGCGTCAGCGTCGGGATCATCTCCAAGGTCCATCCCGTGCGTTCGCACTCGAACGCTGCCCAGGGCGGGATCAACGCAGCGCTTAACCCCGACGACTCGTGGGAATCGCACGCCTTCGACACAATCAAGGGCTCTGACTACCTGGGCGACCAGGACGCGATCGAGATCATGTGCCGCGAGGCCCCCGAGGAGATCATCCACCTCGAGCATCTCGGCGTGCCCTTCCACCGAAACGATGAAGGCCTGCTTGGCACTCGCGCCTTCGGCGGCGCCTCGCAGGCGCGCACCTACTACGTCGCCGACATCACCGGCCAGGCGATCATGCACGTGCTCTACGAGCAGCTGATGAAGCACGCCGATCAGATCGATCGCTACGAGGAGTTCTTCACCACCGGGCTTGCGATCGACGACGAAGGCAATTGCGTCGGCGCCGTCACGCGCAACGTGCGTGACGGGCAGATGGAGCTGTTCGAGGCCAAGAACGTGATCCTCGCCACGGGCGGCAACGGGCAGACCTGGAAGCCAACCACCAATGCGCTGATCTGCACCGGGGACGGGATCGCGATGGCCTACCGGGTTGGCGCGCCGCTGATGGACATGGAGATGATCCAGTACCACCCGACGTGCCTGGCCGGCAAGGGATTCCTGATCACCGAGGGGGCCCGCGGCGAGGGCGCCCACCTGCTGAACGCGAACGGCGAGCGCTTCATGGAGCGCTACGCGCCGAACAAGATGGAGCTGGCCTCACGCGACGTCGTCTCCCGCGCCGAGCAGACCGAGATCAACGAGGGCCGGGGCTTTCCCGACGGCACCGTGGCGCTCGACATCACCGTCGTTCCCCGCAAGCGCGTACACGAGGCCCTGCGCGAGATCGTCCTGGTCGGCCGCGACTTCGCCGGAGTCGACATCACCCGCGAGCCAATTCACATCAAGCCGGGCAACCACTACACGATGGGTGGGGTGAAGACGGATATCCACGGTGCAACCGTCGTCCCCGGCCTCTACGCGGCCGGCGAGTGCGCCTGTGTCTCCGTCCACGGCGGCAATCGCCTGGGGGCGAACTCGCTGCTGGACACCTTGATCTTCGGCCGGCGCGCGGGCGAGCACGCGGCCAACCGCGCCAAGCAGGCCGCCTACGCCGCACCGTCGCAGGCCATCCTCGCCGACGAGGAGCGCCAGGTCGCCGAGATCATCGGACGCGAGCGCGGCTCGGGCCGCCGCGTCTCGGAGATCAAGCTGGAGCTCGGCAGGGCGATGGACAAGCACGTCGCCGTGTTCCGCGACAAGGAGGGCATCACCCGTGCCCTGGAGATCGTCCGGCGCCTCAAGGAAGAGGCGAAGCGCGCCTACATCGACGACCGGGGCACCGTCTTCAACCAAGACGTCCTGGGCGCGATCGAACTTGGATTCATGCTCGATTCGGCCGAGTGCAGCTGCCTGGGAGCGCTCCATCGCGAGGAGAGCCGGGGCGCCCAGTTCCGCACGGACTTCCCGGCGCGAAACGACGACGAGTGGCTCAAGCACATCGACCTGACGATGAACGGCGACGGGCCCCAGATCTCCTACTCGGACGTGACGATCACCGACTGGCAGCCCGAAGAGAGGACTTATTGATCAGATGAGGGCTTTGCCCGAAAGCAGCATGTAAGGACGCCGAAGGCGTCCGCAAGGTATCTACGAGAGAGACAACTACCAATGGCCAACTACACACTCAGAGTCCGCAGGCACAAGCCGGAAACCGACGATCGCGGCCCGGCCGGCCCTTACTGGGAGGACTTCCAGGTCAACCTGGACCCGACCCTGTCGGTGCTCGACGGCCTGCTCCAGGCGAAGGACCGCCAGGACGGATCGCTGGCGGTGCGCTGCTCCTGCCGCGCGGCGATCTGCGGATCGTGCGGCGTCAAGGTGAACGGCCAATCCACCCTCGCCTGCAAGACGCAGATCGGCGACGCCCAGACGAGCGCGAACCGGGTCATCGAAGGGCGCCACGCTGCCCGCGCCAGCCGCCCCGGATCAGAGCCGATCGTCGTCGAGCCGATGGGGAACATGCCGGTGATCAAGGACCTGGTCACGGATATGGAATCGACCCACTGGGAGAAGATGCGGCGGGTCACCCCATGGCTACTGGACGACGGCGAGCCGCCGGAGCGCGAGCGCGTGGTCCCACACGAGGCGATGGTGGACGTCACCCAGACGATCTCCTGCATCCAATGCGGAGCCTGCGTCTCGTCCTGCCTCTCGATGGAGGCGAGCCCGGAGTTCATCGGCCCGGCGGCGCTGGCAAAGGCGTACCGGTTCGTCGGCGACCCTCGCGACGCGGAGGCCAAGGAGCGGCTTTACGACCTGGCCAATGACCCGCACGGGATCTACGACTGCACGCACTGCTTCAGCTGCATCGACGCCTGCCCGAAGGGCGTCGCACCGATGGACCAGATAATGCGTCTGCGGCGCTTGGCGGGACACGAACACGAGATCGACGACCGGAACAACGGTCGCCGCCATGAGCAGGCCTTCGTCAAGATCATTGAGTCGAAGGGCACGCTGGACGAGTCCCTCCTGCTCCAGGAGTCGTTCGCGCCCGGCGTCAAGGGGAAGCTGATTCCACGACCGGCCGCGATCAAGGGCCTGCTGGAGTCGATCCCGACAGCCATCCGCGGCATCCGCACCGGCAAGATGCGCTCGCTCGCGAAGCTGATCCCCGGGGTTCACCCGAAGCTGCCCGGCGACGCGCAGGAACAAGTCGAGAGGATCTACGAGCGCGCGGAGGAAAGCCGCGTGCAGTTCAACCTCTACATCAGCGGCACCGACAAGGAAATGGCAGAGGCGGAGGCCGAGGTCAGGGGCGAGGCGCCTCCAGCAGAGGAAACCGATAGCACCGAGCAGGAGGCAACAACATGAAGCTCGCGTACTGGCCCGGCTGCGTTTCGCGCGGCTTCACGACCGAGCTTCATGGCTCGATGGCACTGGTTGCGGAGGAGCTCGGCATCGAATTGCAAACGCTCGACCGCGCCAGCTGCTGCGGCGCCGGCGTGATCGCCGAGCACAACCAGGAGCTGGCCGACACCCTGAATGCCCGCACCTTCGCCCTGGCCCAGGAAACCGGCCTGGCGATGATGAACATCTGCTCGACCTGCCAGGGCGCGATGTCCGAGTGCCAGGAGCGCCTGGACGCGAACGCCGCCTACCGCAACCACATCAACGAGGCGCTCTCCGGGGAGGGGCTCTCCTACGTCGCCGGCAAGGACGGATTCACCAACAAGAACTTCCTCTGGTTGCTGGTCGAGGACATCGGCCTCGAAGCTCTGCGAGCGAAGGTCACGCGCCCGCTCCAAGGGCTGCGGGTCGGCCCGTTTTACGGCTGCTACGTCCTGCGGCCGAAGACCCGCCTCGGCTACGACGATCACCCTGAGCGCGATCTCTACCTCGAGCAGGTGATCGACGCGGTGGGGGGCCAAGTCGTCGACTACGACGGTTCCCGCAAGTGCTGCGGCTTCCCGGTCATCACCATGAACCGGGAGACGTCCCTGACGCAAGCGGGCACCCACGTCGGCGACGCGATCGACTCCGGCGCCGACTGCCTGGTCACGCCCTGCCCGCTCTGCCACCTGAATCTGGACCTCCAGCAGCCGGAAGCGGCGAAGGTCGTCGGCAGGGATCTGGGGCTGGCCGTCCTCCACCTGCCGCAGCTGATCGGCCTGGCGCTGGGCTTCGAGCCCAAGCAACTCGGAATGCAGAGGCACATCGCTTCCACCGAGCGGGTGGTGGAGCGGTTGACGGGCGCCGCGGCGTAGCCACGCGAGGACCGCGGCGCATTCGCCTCGGGACGTTTTTCAGAATGTCATGACAATTGTCTGTACAAAGTGCCCAGGGAAGCCCTTATCGGCTTGGCCAAGCCGAGTGGATCCGGCCTGTCTGACATTTGTACAGACATTCCGGAAACCCCTCCGAGAGAGACCCGTCCGGGCGATTCGCTGCTAATCTGCCGCGCCGGATGACTGACGCCGAGCTCCTGTCGCCCTCCCCCGAGATCCAGCAACTGGTGCTGTTTGGGCGGATCGATGAGGCCGTCAGCCTCTACGCCAAGCAGGCCGAGGTCGACGAGGCCACTGCGCGCGGCGTGATCGAAGCGCTCGCGGCTTCGTAGAGCAGTCGGCGCCGGCATGGCTGCGCTCCCGGTAGCTGCGGCAACTGAGGCGGCTGGCGCGATCACCGACCTGGCGGTCGGGCCGGCCGTCCTCGGGCTTGTGGAGCCGAGCGAGGTCCTCGAGGTGTTCGCCGAGCTCGGGGTCGTCTTCCTGCTTTTCTGGGTGGGCCTCGAAACGCGCCTGCACGAGATGTCCCGCGCGGCGAGGTCGGGATCATCGTCGCCGGCATCGGCGCCGGCGCGGGAGTCATCGATGCACAGCTCTTCGCGGTGGTCGTCGGCATGTCCGTGCTGACGACCGTCGTGGTGCCGCCGGTGCTCGGCCGGGTGGCCCGCCCGGGTTCTCATTCGCCGTGAAACGCCCTGATAGGCTCGCCGCGGTGAGCCGGGAAGCCTGGTCGGCATTGAGCTGACTGACCCATGGGCTTTGCCGTCGCCACATTCCTTCTCGCGCTCGCGCTGATTGCAAGCGAGCGCCTGCACCGCACCAAGATCGCGCTGGTCGGAGCCGCCTTGATGGTGCTGTTCGTCAACGGCTACGACCAGGAGGCGGCAACCGAGGCGGTCGACTTCAACACGATCGGCCTGCTGGCCGGGATGATGATCCTGGTCTATCTGACGCAGCAGACCGGCGCCTACGACTACATCGCGATCCGCGCCGGGCAGCTGTCGAAAGGCAGGCCCTTCCTGATCGTCCTCTACATGGCGGGGACCACGGCGGTGCTTTCCGCCTTCCTCGACAACCTGACGACCATCCTGCTCGTCGTGCCGATCACCTTCTTGCTCGCCGACGCGCTCGACATCGACCCGATCCCGCTGATCGTGATCGAGGTGATCGCCTCCAACATCGGCGGCACCGCAACGCTGATCGGTGACCCCCCGAACATCATCATCGCCGGGGCGACCGGGCTCTCCTTCAACGAGTTCATGATCAACCTCGTCCCGATCGTGCTGCCCACGTTCGCGATCGTCGTCACGGGCCTCTACTTCTACTACCGGTCGCGCCTGCAAACCGAGCCGCGCGCCCGCGAGCTGGTGATGGACCTGGACGCCAAAGCGTCGATCCGTGACTGGGACGAGCTGCGCCGCACGGTGCCCGTGCTCGTCGCCACCGTGGTCGCGTTCTTCTTTCACCAAGCGCTCCACATCGAGCCTGCCACCGTCGCCCTGACGGGAGCGTCGGTGGGCCTTCTGGTCACCCGAATCGATCTGGAGCAGGCGCTCTCGAAGATCGAGTGGCCAACGCTTTTCTTCTTCGTGGCCCTGTTCGTGATGGTTGGCGCGCTCCAGCACACGGGGGCGGTCGGTGAGGTGACCGAGGAGGTGAAGAGCGTGACCGACGGCAATCGCTCGGCCGAGCTGCTGGGAATCGTCTGGATCAGCGGCTTCGGCTCCGCTGTGGTCGACAACATCCCCTTCACTACCGCGATGATCCCGGTGGTCTCCGAGCTGCGGGGCCCGGAAGGGGATGACGCTTACTGGTGGGCCCTGTCGCTGGGGGCATGCTTCGGCGGGAACGCGACGATCATCGCCGCCGCCGCGAACGTCGCCGCCGCCGGGCTGACGCAGCGGGCTGGGATGCCGATTCGCTTCCTGGAGTTCATGAAGATCGGCATTCCCGTTACCGTGGTCAGCCTGCTGCTCGCGTCAGCGTACGTCGCGATCCGCTACATCGCGCTGTGAGGTAAGGAGAGGACCGTGCCCGATTCAATCGTCAAGGAAACGCTGCGTGAAATCGAGCCGCTCAGCGCCGATGACACGGTCGGATTCGCGGCACAACGCGTGATCGATGCGGGGTTGCCGGGCCTTCCCGTGGTCGGGGCCGACGGCAGGTTCGCCGGGATCTTCGGGGAGCGCGAGTTCATGGCCGCGCTCTTCCCCGGCTACCTCGGCGAGCTGTCCTCGTCCGCGATGATCCGGCGTTCGATCGACGAGGCGATCGAACGCCGCGAGGGCTGCTGGGCGGAACCGATCGGAAAGCACCTGACGACCGACCACGTGTTGGTCGAGGACGACTACTCGGACACGCAGCTGGCCGAGCTCTTCCTGCACCACCGGGTCCTCGTCATCCCGATTGCGACGGGCGGAAAGGTACACGCGGTGGTCACGCGGGGCGACTTCTTCCAGGCCCTCGTCGGCCGGTTCGTCAATCCGCCGGACTGACCAGGAAGAGGACCCGGCCGCCCGGATCGAGCTGTTCCCGTCGCTCGACCGTGAAGCTTTCTGAGAGGAGGCGCTCGAACGTGGCGAGCTCGTAGTCGGGGCTGGCTCCGGGCCCCTTGCCGGAGAGCAGGCTCCGCACCATCTCGTCGTCGCGCGGTGGGAACTCCACGACGACCGCCGCGTCGAGCGATCGCAGCCAGGCGACAACCTCGGCCAGCGGCACGTTGGCTCCGATGGCCAGGTGGTGGACCAGGGCCAGGGCCAGGACCAGATCGGGTTGGCCGCGGGCCTCGAGCGGCCGCCGCTCCGCCCCGCGCCAGCCGAGCCCCGGCGATGGGTCGGCGACGTTCGCGACCAGCGGCAGGATCCGCTCGTTCCCCTCGCTCGCGAGCTGCCGGTAAAGATTGTCGATCGTCGCCTGGTCGTAGTCGAAGGCGACCACGTACGCGCCTGCGGCCGCGGCGACGCGGGAATAAGCGCCATCGTTCGCGCCGACGTCCCAAACGAGGCGGGCGGCGGCGGCGACCGCCGCATCGGCCACGAATCGCGCCTTGCGCTCCGCGGTAGCGTCTGTGTAGGTGTTGACCTCGCGATATCCGGTCCAGGCCGAGGCACCGGGATCCCAGTCCAGCCGACCGACCAGCTTGCGGAGCTTGCGCGCGTTGGCGCGGATCAGCTCGCTCGAGAAGCGCGCGTCACGCAGCTCGCGCTTCACGTCGGCGCCGGCCCGGGCCGCATTCCGGGCCTCGAGGCGAGCGTGCAGGTGGACATGGGAGAGGACGCCGCGGCGAAAGTGGTCGCGGAGCGAAAAGCAGCGATCGGCATCGGCGGGCGAGATCCCCTCCAGGGAGCCGCGCAACCAGGGTTGAAACGGAATGCCCCTGTACGCCTGCAGAAGCAGGGGGTTCAGGTTGAGCGCGCAGAACTGCCGGTACGCGGTCCACGGCTCACCCTCGCGCAAGCGCTCGAACGAGCCGATATCGACGAACTGCGGCCTGGTGCCGCGCCACTGCACGTTGTAGGGAGAGGCGTCCTTGAGGATCAGCCCGTCATCGAGCGCGCTCAGGAGCAGGTCGAGCTGGAGCAGGGCCGAGTCGCGCAGCATCGCGAAGCTCCACTCGTACGGATACGAGACGAAGGGGATCCGCTCGTGGCGCAGCACCCCTGCCACCTCCCCTGCCAACATCGAGAAGTCCAATTCCGGCAGGCCGCCATGCTCCAACTCAGTCGGGACGAGCGCCCCTGAGGCGCTGAAGCGCTCGAAGGTCGGCGAGGAGGCGAGAGCCCGCCAGTCGGCCATCCCGCCCTCGGACAAGACCCGGAAGATGGCGTCTTCGCCGACGAGGACGCGGCTCTCCGGATCACGAAACGACCCGGGATCAAGGGTTAGCTTGCCCGGCGGCGCATGGCTCATCGCGAAGCGCCGCGAGTGGTCAGCCCGAGTCGCTTTCGGTCGCCGGAGGCGGGACCTTCTTGGAGTCGCCCTTCACGAACGGGATGAAGCTCAGGACCCGGCGCCCGAACAGCTTCAGGGCGACGGCGATTCCCGCCACTCCGCCCAGAAGCGCTTGCAGGATAACGCTGCCGCTGCCGGGGTCAAGGTACGCAAAGACCAGGTCCATATCTGGCGAGCTCCTCTCTGGGGATCAACAAGCTCCAGGGTCCAGCCCTGCCCGGCCAAACCCAAGATTGCGCGGAATGGTACTCGGAGCCTGCGGCGTTACGCGAAAGCCGCAACGGACTCGGGCACGCGCACCAAATCGCGCTCGGCCAAGAGCTCCGCGATCTGCACGGTGTTCGTCGCCGCGCCCTTGCGCAGGTTGTCCCCCACGACCCACATGTTCAGACAGCGCTCGTGCGAGGGGTCGCGGCGGATGCGACCGACCAGCACCTCGTCGCGGCCCGCGACGTCAACGGGCATCGGGTAGAGGCCTTCGCCGGGCGAGTCGACGACGATCACGCCCGGAGCGGAAGCGAGGATCTCGCGGCACTCCTCCGGTGCGAGGTCGCGCTTGGTCTGGATGTTGATCGACTCCGAGTGTCCGGTGACGACGGGCACCCGGGCGCAGGTGGCGCTGATGCCGAGCTCCTCCCCCGCGCCGAGGATCTTGCGCGTCTCCGCCATCACCTTGCGCTCCTCGGTCGTGTAGTCGTCGCCCTCGGCGAACGTCTCGACCTGCGGGACGACGTTGAAGGCGATCTGGTGCGGGTAGACCTGCATCTCGGGGGTCTCGCCTGCCAGCACCGCGCCGGCCTGCTCGCGCAGCTCCGCGATCGCCCGTTGCCCGGTCCCGGAGACGGACTGATAGGTCGAGATGATCAGCCGCTCGATGCCGATCTGCCGGTGGATCGGCGCCAGCGCGACCAGTGCCTGCATCGTCGTGCAGTTCGGGTTGGCGACGATTCCCCGGTGATCGGTCAATGCGTCGGGGTTGACCTCGGCCACCACCAGCGGCACGTCTTCGTGCATGCGCCAGTAAGAGGTGTTGTCGACGACGACGGCGCCCGCCGCCACGATCCGTGGCGCCCACTCGGCGCTGACCGAGCCGCCGGCGGAGCTGAGCACGATGTCGAGCCCCTCGACTGCCTCGTCTGAGATCGCCCGCACCGAGAGCTCGCCGTCCGCGAAGCGAACCCGCTTGCCCGCCGAGCGCTCCGACGCAAGCGGTACCACCTCGGAGGCCGGGAAACGCCTGGCTGCCAAGACTTCGAGGATCGTCGACCCGACGGCGCCGGTCGCGCCGAGGACGCCGACTTTGTAAGTGGCGCTCATCGGATGTCAGTATGGCGGAGCCGCGAGGAGGGACTTGGGATTTACAGTCGTCGGCGCCTGAGACGCAGGGCTACGAGCTGACGGTCGGGCGGTGCACGCCGGTCGGGTCCTCCGGCTTGATCGTGCCCTCACCGAGCTCGAAGGCGGCGTGGAGGGCCCGGACCGCCGCGTCGACCTGGTCGGCGGCGATTACGCATGAAATCTTGATCGGCGAAGTCGAGATCATCTCGATGTTGATCCCGGTCTTGCCCAGGATCTGGAAGACACGGGCAGCCACGCCGGGGTGACTGCGCATCCCGGCGCCGACGATAGACACCTTCCCGACCCGCTCCTCCGCAAGGACGCGCTCGCCGACCGCGAGGCCTTCGATCGCCTCGATCGCGGTGCGCATCTCGTCGCGGCCGACGGTGAACGAGAGGTCCGCCTTGTCGTCATCGGAGACCGGCTCGTTCTGGATGATCATGTCGACGTTCACGTTCGCCGCCGCCAGGGCGCCGAAGATCCGCCCGGCGACTCCGGGCTCGTCGGCTACTCCTGAAACCGTGACGCGCGCCTCGTTGGCGGTGTGCGTCACGGCGGTGACCATCGGCTGCTCCATCG